>NZ_JBDJAW010000012.1 GCF_039649665.1 Microbispora sp. ZYX-F-249
TCAGTGACTTGGCCGGATCGCCGTCGGCTCCCCGCCACATCCGCAACGGCCGGGAAGAATCGATGAGGAGCAGTTGTCCCGCGTGGAAAACGGCATCCCGGCCCGCCTGCGTCATACGGCCACCGCCCTCGAGAATGACGTGTAACTGGAAAACTTCCGGATCCGACTGCCGGATGAGCTTCGCGGGCCGGCTCGCCTGCAACATGTGGTGGTCCATGACCGACAGCTGCACCGCGCCGAGGTCGAATGCCTGCGCCGACCCCGCGAAGCGGGCGGGGTCATCCGTGCTCAACCGCACCCGCACAAGCCGCGACATGGTGTCGATCCAATAGGACAAACGATCCTGTACGGCCAAATCTCTGGTGCTCCACTCGATAATTTTCATACGTATCCTCGGCGGGTCATTGGTATGAAAAATGCTGGTTTCGAAGCAGCAGGATGATGGCTTGACGACATGGTGCAGTCAAGATCGAGGACGAAAGTGTCGTGGGGTGACGGCCGGGGTATGCCGACAAGTCCAGCCGGCCTGTGGGTCCACTCGAGCCCGAGGTGGTGGGAGCGTGACGGAACCGGTGGCAGCGGGAGTGCGGACCGCGGAGGACGTGCTCGCCCGGACGCGTGACCTGGTGGAACCCGCCCTGCGCCATGCGGTCGGCACCCTGCCTCCGTCGATGCGCAGGGTGGCGGGATACCACTTCGGATGGTGGGACGCGCGGGAGCGGCCGGCGCGGGCGAGCGGCGGCAAGGTCCTGCGGCCCGCGTTCACGCTGCTGGCGGCGGAGGGCGCCGGGGGAGACGCGGACGCGGCGCTGCCCGCCGCCGTCGCGGTCGAGCTGGTGCACAACTTCTCCCTGGTCCACGACGACGTGATGGACGGCGACACGGTCCGCCGCCATCGCCCCACGGTCTGGAACGTCTTCGGCCGCCCGGAGGCGATCCTGGCCGGCGACTCCCTGCTCGCGCTGGCCTTCACCGTGCTCGCCGGGGGCGGCAGGCCCGCCGAGAGCACGCGGGCGCTGGCCCGCTGCGTCCAGTCGCTGCTGGACGGCCAGAGCGCCGACCTCGGCTTCGAGCAGCGCGCGGACGTGAGCCTGGGGGAGTGCGTGCGCATGGCGGAGGGCAAGACGGGCGCCCTGTTCGGCTGCGCGTGCGCCCTCGGCGGGCTGCACGGGGGCGCCACCGCCGAGCAGGTGGCCGCCCTGCGGGTGTTCGGCGAGCGCGTGGGCCTGGCATTCCAGCTTGTCGACGACCTGCTGGGCATCTGGGGCGACCCGGCCGTCACCGGCAAACCGGTCCATTCCGACCTGCGCAACCGGAAGAAGTCCCTGCCGGTCGTCGCCGCGCTGACGTCGGGAACGCGGGCGGGCGGCGCGCTCGCCGTGCTGTACCGCCGCCCCCTCGCGCAGACCGACCTGCCGCGGGCGGCGCGGCTGGTGGAGGAGGCGGGCGGGCGGGCGTGGAGCCTCGCGAGGATCGACGACCTGCTGTCCGAGGCGCTGGAGGCGCTGCGGTCGGCGGAGCTCGCGCCCGGGGCGGCGGCGGGTCTGGAGGCCCTGGCCCGGCTGGCCGCCGACCGCGACCGCTAGAGCTCCTCTCTCAGCCGAGGGTGAGCACCACCTTGACGTCGTCCTCCCGGCGGTCGAAGGCCTCGGAGTAGCGGTGCAGCGGCACCCGCCGGGAGATCAGCCGGGCGAGCCAGCCGGAGTCGGCCCGGGCGAGGGCGCCGGCCGCGGCGGAGTAGTGGTCGTGGTTGGCGTTGACGGTGCCGATCACGACCTCGTTCTCCAGCACCATCTCGCGGTTGAGCGTCCCGGCGTCCAGCGTGATCCGCCGCCCGCTGGGAGAGACACCGGTCAGGCAGACGATGCCGTACGGGCCGGCCGCGGCGATGGCGCCGAACACCACCTCGGCGGCGCCGGTGGCCTCGATGACGACGTCCGGCCGGGTCGACCGCATCACGTCCTCCACCCAGCCCGTGTGGTATTCCGCGCCGAGATCCGCGACGAGCGCCGGCTTGGGCCCCGTGGTGACGCGGTCGAGCACGTGCACGGCCAGGCCGCGCTGCACGCCGAGCAGCGCGGCGAGCAGGCCGATCGGGCCCGCGCCGGTGACCAGCGCCGTACGCGGCTCGTACCAGGAGCGCGCCCCCACCTTGTCGACCTGCTCCCACGCCTTGGCCACCACCGACGCGGGTTCGAGCAGCACGCCGCACTCGCCGAGGCCGGGGGCGAGCCGGACCGCGTAGGACGCGTCCACGCACCACGTCTCGCTCGCGTAGCCGTCGAGCTCCTTGATGCCCCGCTCCGTGTAGCGGCCGTTGCGGCACATGTCGAACTGCCCGTGCGCGCAGGCACCGCACGGCACGGGGTCGGGCCGGCGCACGAGGCCCACCACGAGGTCGCCCGGCGCGAAGCCGGAGCCGGGCGGGGCCTGCCGTACGCGGCCCAGGGACTCGTGCCCGATGACCAGCCGCTCCCGGCCCGGCGGGCCCCAGCCGTAGTCGCCGGCCACGATCTCCCGGTCCGTTCCGCAGACTCCTACGGCCACGCCCTCCACGAGGAGGCCGCCCGGCCCGGGCTCGGGATCGGGAACCTCGGTCAGCGCCATCGAGTGGGCGCGGTGCGGAACGACGGTGAGGGCACGCATGCGGGACTCCTCTCCCGGTGGTCAGTCGTGGCCGCCCGCGCCGGGGTCGTCCGACGCCGCCGCGGTGAGCTCGCGCAGCGTCCGCGCGAGCGTACGGCGGCTGTCCGGCGGCAGACGGCGCAGCGCGGCCGCGATCTGCCCGCGCCGCGCCGCGCGGATGCGTTCGAGCGAGTGCCTGCCGGTCTCGGTGACGTCGATGCTGACCTCACGGCGGCTGTGCGGGGACAGCAGTCGCGTCAGCAGTCCGGCCGTGTGCAGACGGGCCACGAGGCGGCCGGTGGCCGAGACCGACATGCCCAGCAGGCCGGCGAGCCCGCTCAGGTTCAGCGGGCCGTGCCGGTCGACCGCGAGCAGCACCCGCAACTGGGTGACCGACAGGCCGGCGTCGCGCGTCACCGCGGTGAGGGTCATCTCCACCAGGGCGAGGGAGGCGTCCTCGACCGACCACGCGTCCTCCTCGAGCGCGAGGTCGGTCTCCTCCACGGTCTCGGCGCTCATCGCGTCCCCAGGGCCCGCGCCGGGCCGGGCCTGCACGCGATGCGGCACTCGGGCAGGTCGCCCAGCGGGGTGCCGCGCACCCCGGCCGCCAGCAGCTCCGCCAGGTGGACCGCCCGGCGTCCCACCCCCGCCTGCTCGATCTGGGTGCGGCAGCTGAAGCCGTCGGCGAGGACGAGCGTCCCGGCTCCGGCGGCCCGGATCGCCGGCAGGATCTCGTGCTCGGCGCAGGTCATCGACACCTCCAGGTGACCGGCGGTGAAGCCGAAGTTCCCGGCGAGGCCGCAGCAGCCGCCCACCGCCTCCACTCGCACCCCGGCCCGGGACAGCAGGGCCAGGTCGGCGTCGAAGCCGAGCACCGAGTGGTGATGGCAGTGCGGCTGGGCGACGGCGTCCCGGTCGATCCGGGGCGGGTCCCAGCCGTCGGTCTCGCCGAGCAGTTCGGCGAGGGTTCTGGTCTGCTCGCGCAGCCGGGCGAAGTCCCGGTCGTGCGCGAACAGCTCGGGCGCGTCGGCGCGGAACACCGCCGTGCAGCTCGGCTCCAGCCCGACGATCGGGATGCCGCGGCGCAGCGCCGGGGCGAGGGTCCGCACGGTGCGCCGCAGCACCCGCCGCGCCACGCCGAGCTGGCCCGTCGAGATCCAGGTCAGCCCGCAGCACAGCGTGCCCGGCGGGATCAGCACGCGGTAGCCCGCCGACTCCAGCACCTCCACGGCGGCGCGGCCGACGTGGGGATGGAAGTTGTCGGTGAAGGTGTCCGGCCACAGCACCACGGTCCCGCGCTCGCCTCCTCCCCGGGGTCCGCGCGCCCGGTACCAGTCGCGGAAGCGGGCCGCCGCGAAGTCCGGCACCGGCCGGGCCGGTTCGAGGCCCGCCAGGCGCTTGGCGAACGCGGACAGCACGGGCGCGTGCGCCAGCGCGTTGACGACGCCGGGGGCGAGCGCGGCGACGCGGGCCCACACCGGCAGCCACCCCATCGCGTAGTGGTCGGCCGGCCGGATCCGCCGGGCGTAGTGCTGGGCGAGGAACTCGGCCTTGTACGTCGCCATGTCGACCTGCATGGGACAGTCGTGCCTGCAGCCCTTGCAGGCCAGGCACAGGTCGAGGGCGTCGCGCACGGCGGCGGAACGCCAGCCGTCCCGCACCGCGGAGTCGGCGTGGCCGTTCAGCATCTCGAACAGCAGCCGGGAGCGTCCGCGGGTGGAGTGCTCCTCCTCGCCGGTGGCCCGGTAGGACGGGCACATCACCCCGCCGGTGTGCTCGCGGCATTGGCCGACCCCCACGCACCGCATGACGGCCCGCTGGAAGCTGCCCTCGTCGTCGGGATAGCCGAAGTGGACGGGCGGGTCGGCGGGTGTCCACTCGGGGCCGAGGCGCAGGTTCTCGTCCAGCTTGTACGGCGCGACGATCTTGCCCGGGTTCATCCGGTCGCCGGGGTCGAAGACGGCCTTGACCCGCTCGAAGGCGGTCATGACGTCGGGGCCGAACATCTTCGGCAGCAGCTCGCCCCTGGCCTGCCCGTCACCGTGCTCGCCCGACAGCGAGCCGCCGTACGAGATGACGAGGTCGGCGGCCCGTTCGAGGAAGGCCCGGAAGGCCGCCACCCCGTCGGCGGTCACCAGGTCGAACGGGATGCGGGTGTGCACGCAGCCCTGCCCGAAGTGCCCGTACAGGGAGGCGTCGCCGTAGCCGAACTCCTCGAACAGGCGGCGCAGGTCGCGCAGGTAGTCCCCGAGCCGGTCGGGCGGGACGGCCGAGTCCTCGAAGCCCTCCCACGTCTCGCGCATCCCGGGCACGCGGGCGGTGGCGCCGAGCCCGGACTCGCGGACCTCCCACAGCTTCTTTTCGATCTTCGCGTCGTCGATGAAGGAGATGTGCGGCGCGTGCTCGCTGCCCTTCAGCTCCTTCAGCAGATCGCGGGCCTTGGCGTCCGCCTCCTTCTGCGAACCGGCGCCGAAGGAGACCATGAGCCAGCCGCCGCCCTCGGGCAGCCGCGTGAGCGCGTCGGGATGCATGTGCTTGCGCCGCTCGAAGTCCACGAGCTTGTCGTCCACCCCCTCCAGCTGGAGCGGGCCGTACCGCGCGATGCGCGGCACGGCGTCGGCGGCCACGCCGATGTCGTGGTAGCCGAGCAGCACGAGGCACTCGGCCTTGGGCGCGGGCACCAGGCGCAGCTCGGCCCGCAGCACGGTGACCAGCGTGCCCTCGGACCCGACCAGCGCCCGGGCCAGGTCGAACCCGGCCTCGGGCAGGAGCTGGTCGAGGTTGTAGCCCGACACCCGCCGGGGGATGTCGGGGAAGCGGCGGCGGATCTCGCCGGCGTGCTCGTCCACGATGGCCCGCAGCTCACGGTAGATCCGCCCCCGCGGGCCGTCCTCGGCGGCGATCCGGCCGAACTCCTCGTCGCCGGTCGGCCCCACCCACATGCGCTGGCCGTCGTAGGTGAGGATCTCCAGCCGTGAGACGTTGTCGGCGGTCTTGCCGTACGCCTGGGCGGTCGAGCCGCAGGAGTTGTTGCCGATCATGCCGCCGAGCGTGCACTGGGAGTGCGTGGACGGGCGCGGCCCGAACATGAGGCCGGTGTCGGCCAGCAGCCGGTTCAGCACGTCGAGCACGATGCCGGGCTCGACCACGCAGGTGCGCGCCGCGGCGTCCACCGACACCAGCCGATGGCAGTACTTGGACCAGTCGATCACCACGGCGGCGTTGCAGGTCTGACCCGCCAGGCTCGTCCCGCCGCCCCGTGAGGTGACGGGCGCGCCGTGCTCCCGGCAGACGGCGATCGCCTCTGCCGCCGCGTCCACCGTGCGCGGCACCACCACGCCCAGCGGCACCTGGCGGTAGTTCGACCCGTCGGTGGAGTAGGCGCCCCGGCTGCCGGGGTCGAACCTGACCTCGCCGTCCACCCGGGCGGCGAGGTCCCGCTCCAGGTCGCGCACCCGCACGTACGGCCGTCGCGGCCGCTCCGTCACGGGCGTGGGTACGAGAACCTGGCCGGTCATGGCGTCACCGCCCCAGTTGAGAGATCTTGTCCTTGAACAGCGTCGTCGCGATGGCCGCCTTGTGCGGCTGCCCCTTGAGGAACGCCTCGGCGAACTTGACCGCCTGGTCGCGGGCGACCTTGCCCGGCATGGGCGGCTCGTTCGGGTCGACGTCGACGTCCACGAGCGCGGGTCCCGGATGCGCGAGGGCCTGCCGTACGGCCTCGTCCACCTCGGCGGGGTCGGTGACCTTGCGGCCGTACCCGCCGCAGGAGCGGGCCCAGGCGGAGAAGTCGGAGGTGGGCGCGCCGAACCTGACCCCGTGCTCGGGGAACCCCAGCACCATCTGCTCCCACAGGATCTGGCCGAGCGAGCCGTTGTTGTTCACCACCACCGTGATCGGCAGGCCGAGCCGGGCCGCGGTGAGGAACTCGGCCATCAGCATCGCGAACCCGCCGTCGCCGATGAACGCGATCACCTGCCGGCCGGGGTGGGCGAGCTGCGCCGCGATCGCGTACGGCAGGCCGGGCGCCATGCTGGCGAGGTTGCCCGACAGGTAGAACTCCCGGTCGCCGCGGATCGTCCAGTGCCGGGCCGCCCAGGTGGCGATCGTGCCGGAGTCGCAGGTGAGGATGGCGTCGTCGGCGGCGGCCCGGTCCACGCAGCCGATCAGGTACTGCGGGGCGACGGGGGTGCGCCCGGGGTTCTCCAGGGCGGTCATGTCGTCCCGCCATGCGGCCATGGCCTCCTGGTACTTCTCCAGGTGCGCCCGGTCCTCGTTGCGGTTCAGCAGCGGCAGCAGCGCGGCGAGCCCCTCCTTGGCGTCCCCGACCATCGGCACCTCGGTCGGCAGGCGCACGCCCGCGCGGGCGGGATCGGCGTCGAGCTGCACGACGCGGACCTTGCCGGGCTCGGGCAGGTGCTTGGTGTAGGGGAAGTTGGTGCCGACCATCAGCAGCGTGTCGCAGTCCTCGACCAGTTCCTCGCCGGGTTTGGTGCCGAGCAGGCCGATCCCGCCCACGGCGTACGGCGAGTCGTCGGGGATGACCGCCTTGCCGGGCAGCGTCTTGATCACGGGAGCGCCCAGCGTCTCGGCGACCGCCAGCACCTCCGCGCGGGCGTGCAGGGCCCCGGCCCCGGCCAGGATCGCGGGCCGCCGGGCCGCGTTCAGCACCTCGGCGGCGGCCCGCAGATCCTCCTGCCGCGGCACGCCGGGCGGGGACAGGTAGACGGGGGCGCTCGCGGGGGGCCGCGCGGGGGCGACGTGCTGGTAGGGGTCGGCGTCGGCGGGGGCCACCTGGACGTCGTTGGGCAGGCACAGGTGGGCGACCCCGCGCCGGGCGTATGCCGTGCGGATCGCGATGTCCACCACGCCGGGCAGCTGCGCGGGATTGTCCACCACCAGGTTGTACTCGGCCACGTCCTCGAACACCCGGTCGAGGTGGACCTCCTGCTGGTAGCCGGTGCCCAGCACGCTGGTCTCCTGCATGCCCGTGATGGCCAGCACCGGCTGGTGGTCGAGCTTGGCGTCGTACAGGCCGTTGAGCAGGTGGATGCCGCCGGGGCCCGAGGTGGCCAGGCACACACCGATGCGGCCGGTGGCCTTCGCGTGCGCGGCGGCCATGAACGCGGCCGCCTCCTCGTGGTGCACCAGCACGAACCGGACACGGTCGGATTGGCGGCGCAGCCCTTCCATGATGCCGTTGATGCCGTCACCGGGAAGCCCGAAGACCGTGTCGACACCCCAGTCGGCGAGTCGTCTGATGAGTACTTCGGAGGCGATTTCCGTCATATAGGCCGCGCTGCCCGGGGAATGGGAAGCCGAACACTCACCACATGGAAAATCTTTCCTTCGTGCCGGAGTCGCAGGGTCATGCCCGGGTAGGGGCACGCCTGTGATCAGGGACCTCCACGTGGCGGCGTACCGCGTGCCGACCGACCGCCCGGAGGCCGACGGCACGCTGAGCTGGGACGCGACCACGATGGTGGTGGTCCGCGCCGACGCGGGCGAGGCGGCCGGGCTCGGCTGGACCTACGCGCCGGCCGCCGCCGCGACGGTCGTCACGGACCTGCTCGCGGCGGTGGTGCGGGGCGGCGACCCGATGGACGTGCCGCGCCTGTGGACCGCGATGGTCCGCCGCGTGCGCAACGCGGGCCGCACGGGCGTCGCCGGCTACGCGATCTCCGCGGTCGACGTCGCGCTCTGGGACCTCAAGGCCCGGCTGCTGGACGTGCCGCTCGCCCGCCTGTTCGGCCTGGCCAGGCCGTCCGTGCCCGTGTACGGCTCGGGCGGGTTCACCACGTACGACGACGACGTCACGACGGAGCAGCTCGCGCGCTGGGCGCACGAGCAGGGCATCCCCCGCGTCAAGATCAAAATAGGCGAGTCCGCCGGCACGGCGCCCGCCCGGGACCTGCACCGCGTCGCCCTCGCCCGCCGCGTCGTCGGGGAGGCCGCGGAGCTGTACGTGGACGCCAACGGCGGTTACACCGCGAAACAGGCCGTGCGGATGGAGCGCCGGATGCGCGACCACGACGTGCGGTGGTTCGAGGAGCCGGTCTCCTCCGACGACCTGGCCGGGCTGCGCCTGGTGCGCGAGCGGGCCGACGCCGACGTCGCGGCCGGCGAGTACGGCGGCGACCTCGTCTACTTCACCCGCATGTGCGCGGCGGGCGCGGTCGACTGCCTGCAGATCGACGCCACCCGCTGCGGCGGCTACACGGGCTGGGCGGGCGCGGCCGCGATCGCCGCCGGGCACGGGCTGGAGGTGTCGGCGCACTGCGCGCCCAACCTGCACGCGCCGGTCGCCGCGGCGACCCCGAACCTGCGCCACATGGAGTGGTTCCACGACCACGTGCGCATCGAGGGCGACCTGTTCGACGGCGCGGCCGATCCCACGGGCGGCGCCGTGCGCCCGGCGGACGCGCCGGGCCACGGCCTGACGCTGCGCGCCGACGCGGCCGAGCCGTACCGGGTCGGCTAGTTCGGTCCTGGGGTTCGCGCCGGACGACGCTGTAGCGGAGCAGCAGGTGACGGCGGTAGCGGGAGCCGGGCAGAATCTCGGCGCAAGTGATCATTGTGTCGTGTCGTCGAGCAGCCCGGCGTCGTGGACGAGCAGGGCGATCTGGACGCGGTTGTTGAGGCCGAGCTTGGCGAGGATGCTCGACACGTGTGTCTTGACGGTGGGGACGCTGAGATGCAGCGATGCGCCGATCTCGGCGTTCGGGCCGCCCCGGCCGACCGCCACCGCGACCTCCCGCTCCCGGTCGTTGAGCAGTGCCAGGCGCTCCGCGGCCCGGGCCCGCCGCCGGTCCTGACCGTCCTCGGCGACCCGGGCGATGAGCCGCCGGGTGACCGCCGGTGACAGGACCGGATGCCCGGCCGCCACCCGGCGGATGGCGTCGACGATCTCGGCCGGCGGGGTGTCCTTGAGCAGGAACCCGGCGGCGCCCGCGCGCAGGGCGCGCAGCACGTGCTCGTCGGCGTCGAAGGTGGTCAGCACGATCACCTCGGGCGCGCCGTCGCGGGCGCGCAGCGCCTCGGTGGCGGCCAGGCCGTCCATGACCGGCATCCGGATGTCCATCAGCACCACGTGCGGCCGCGCCCGCCCGGCCATGGCCAGCGCCTCGGCGCCGTCCCCGGCCTGGGCGAGGACGCGGATGTCGGGAGCGCCGCCGAGCATCATCACCAGACCGGCCCGGACCAGGGGGTCGTCGTCGGCGATGAGCACACCGATCGGCGCGGCTTCCGGCGTGATCATGTAGGCCACGGTAGCCAGGCCCGCACGCGCCAGCCACCCCGGCCCCCGTCGCCGTCGCGGCGCACGGGCCCGTGCTCCAGCCGTCCCCCTGCCAGGGTGACGCGCTCGGCCAGGCCGGCGAGGCCGTGGCCCCCGCCGGCGGCGTCCGGTGCGACGACGTCGGCGGCGGGGGCGGGGGCGGGGGCGTCGTTGACCACCTCGACCGTCAGGCCCTCGCCGGGCGCGCCGGTCAGCCGCAGGCGGACGGCGCCCCCCGGCGCGTGCTTGCGGGCGTTGGTCAGCGCCTCCTGCACGACGCGGTAGGCGGCGTGGCCCGTCCGGTCCGGGACCGACTCGCGCGCGCCGAGGTCGTCGCACAGCTCGACCCGCATGCCCGCCTGCCCCGATTCCGCGACGAGCCGCTCCAGGTCGGCGAGGGAGGGCGGGCCGGGCCGGGTCGGCGCGGACGGCTCGCCGGCCGGGGCGCGCAGCACGCCGATCACCTCGCGCAGGTCCTGCAGGGCCTGGTGGGCGCTCTCCCTGATCACCCGCGCGGCGCGGGCGACGTCGGCGGGGTCGGCGCCGGGGTTGAACTCCAGCGCCCCCGCGTGCACGCTCAGCAGCGACAGCCGATGGCCGAGCACGTCATGGATCTCCCGGGCGATGGCCTCGCGGACCTGGTGCTGCGCCTGCTCGGCCCGCAGCCTCGCCTCGGTCTCCAACCGGGCCACGCGGTCGCGCTGGGCCAGCACGAGGCGGCGCCGGTGGTGGACGAACAGCCCCCAGCCGACCGCAGCGCCCTGGAGGGCCAGGCCCAGCGTCAGCATCGCGAGCGGTGGTATGTCCGGATCGGGGCGCAGACGGGTGAAGACGGCCGCGGCGAGGAGGCTGAGCGCGAACACCGTCCCGGAGGTCCGCGGGCGGCGGTGCACCGCGACGGAGAAGAGCGCGGCCAGCATCGGGCCCGCGATCATCTCGAAGACGGCCGACAGGGCGACGAGCGTCACCGCGAGCCCGACCGGCCACCTGCGGCGCAGCCACAGCGCCGCGCAGCCGAGCATGCTCACGAGCTGGTCGAGGGGGAACAGCCACGCCGGTGGCAGGGGCGTGGCGTGCAGACGCTCCACCGACGTGTAGAAGCCGAACGCGACGGCGAGCACGAACATCGCCGAGTCCACGAGCCAGTCGCGCCGGCTTCGCCGGTGCCGGGGGGCGGCGGAGGGATCCATAACCCCCGCAGCGTACGACCCGGCGGAGGGCGTCCTCACGGCCGTGCGGCGAAGACCATACCGAAGTCGGGCGGCATCCGACTTCGGACGGCTCACATGGCGCACGCCGCAGACCTTCGCCGGACGGGAGCATGCCGACACCCGATCCCCCCGGGGTCCGCCGGTCCCTAGCGTCGTGGCCATGCGCAACGTCATCCGACTCGCCGGGGCGTTCCTGGTCGCCGCGGGCATCAGCGGAATCATCGACCACCTGGCCGTGCAGCCGTTCTGGGGCGCGATACTCAACGTCTTCAACCGCCAGGTCATCCCGCGCCTGGACTTCCTGACCGGCTATGAGATCTACGCCAACCTGTTCGTCGCGGTCGTCGGCGCCGTCGTGCTCGCCGCCGCCCGGACGCCCGAGGACGGAGCCTGATCCGCGGCGTCTCGCCATGGCGGCCGGGCTCGGGGGCGCGGCGTGACAGAGCGCGGTCATCCCTCCCCGCGGACGACCTCGCCGGGGTCCTTGTCGTCGCGCAGGCCCCGCCAGGAGGGATGGCGCAGCCGTCCCTCGCCGGTCCACTCGGCGAACTGCACCTCGCCGACCAGCACCGGGTCCACCCACCGGCCGCCCCTGGCCTCCTCACGGGTGATCCCCTCGAACGGGGGCGTGTCCCGCCGCAGCGGGGCCAGGCGCTCGCCGAGCCGCCGCAGCGCCTCGTCGGTGAACCCGGTGCCGACGCTCCCGGCGTACCGCAGGCGCCCGCCGTCGTCGTTCACGCCCACGAGCAGCGAGCCGACGGTGTTCGCGCGGCGGCCCTCGCCGGCCCGCCAGCCGCCGACGACGACCTCCTGCGTACGGACGTTCTTGACCTTGACCCAGTCCGGGGAGCGGCGGCCGGGGCGGTAGGGGGAGGCGAGGCGCTTGGCCACCACGCCCTCCAGCCCCATCCGCCGGGAGTCGGCCAGCGCGTGCTCGCCTCCGTCGGTGTAGTGGGGCGGGACGGCCCAGTGGCGCCCGGCGTGGACGAGGTCCTCAAGGCGGCGGCGCCGCTCGGCGTAGGGCACCGCGATCACGGTGGCGGCGCCGACGTGCAGCACGTCGAACAGCAGGTACGTCACGGGCGTGGTGACCACGAGCTGCCTGATCTTCAGCGGGTTGCGCTGGTGCATGCGCGGCTGCAGCGCCCCGAAGGACGGCCTGCCCCGCTCGTCGAAGGCGACGATCTCCCCGTCGAGCACCGCCGCGTGACCGCCCGTGGCATCGGCGAGACCGGCGAGTTCGGGGTAGGCGGCGGTGATGTCCCTGCCGTTGCGGGAGATCAGCCGCAGCGTGCCGTCCTCGACGTATCCGAGGGCGCGGACCCCGTCCCACTTCATCTCGTGCGCGTAGTCGCCCTCGGGCTCGGGCAGCCGCCCGAGCTGAGCCATCATCGGCGCGTACGCCGGAAGGCCGGCCATGCCCTGCTGGTACCCCGGCCTGTCCCGTAGTACCCCCTGACCTGCGACGACGTGCCGCCATCCTCCGAACGGAGGATGCCGGGCGACGTGTCGGGTGATGCCGCGCGAGCGGCGCCGCCGGGAACCTCGAAGCATGGAAGCCATCGAGGTGACAGACCTCCGCAAGACGTACGGGGGCACCCACGCCGTGGACGGGGTGACGTTCGCGGTCCGGGCCGGTGAGACGTTCGGGATCGTCGGCCACAACGGCGCCGGCAAGACGACGACCGTGGAGTGCCTGATCGGGCTCAGGCGAGCCGACGCGGGCACCGTCCGCGTGCTCGGCGAGGATCCGGCACGCAGGCGGCGGGCCCTGGCCCAGCGCCTGGGCGTGCAGCTGCAGGACAGCTCGCTGCCCGAGCGGATGAAGGTGGCCGAGGCGCTGCGCATGTTCGGCTCCCTCTACCGCGACGCGGCCGACTGGCGGCGGGTAATGGACCGCTGGAGCCTGCGGCCGCTGGCGAGGAAGGCGTTCGGCGACCTGTCGGGCGGGCAGAAGCAGCGGCTGATGCTCGCGCTCGCCATGGTCGGCGACCCCGAGGTGGTCGTGCTCGACGAGCTGACCACGGGCCTGGACCCGATCGCGCGCCGGGAGACCTGGCGGCTGATCGGCGACCTGAGGACGGCGGGCACCACCGTGGTGCTGGTCAGCCACTACTTCGACGAGATCGAGGCGCTCTGCGACAGGGTCGCCGTCTTCGCCCGCGGCCGCGTGGAGGCGACGGGCACCCCGGCCGAGCTCATCGCCCGGACCGGTACGGCCTCACTGGAAGAGGCCTACATGGCCCTGGAAGGAGCGGATCGATGAAGGCGTTCACGGCTCTGACGGCCGCCGAGCTCAGGCTGCTGTCGCGCGACCCCGCCTCGCTGTTCTTCATGGTGGCCTTCCCCCTCATGCTGCTGGTGCTCAAACGCGGCGACAGCGGCGCGGTCCCCGGCTACCTCGCGATGATCGCCGCCATCGGCGGCATGGGGGCGCTGCCGGGCCTGCTGGCCTCCTACCGCGAGCGCAAGGTGCTCAAGCGGCTGGCCACCACGCCGATCTCTCCCGTCCTGCTGCTCGGCGCCCAGCTGGTGGCACAGGTCGCCGCGGCCCTGGCGGGCTCCGTGCTGCTCGTGGCCGTGACGATCACGGTGTTCGGCGCGCAGGCCCCCGCCGACGTCCTCATGCTGGCCGCGGCCTTCCTGCTCTGCTCGGTGATGGTCTGCGCGCTGGGCTTCGTGATCGCCGCCGTCGTGCGCAACACCAGGGGCGCGAGCCTGATCGGCATGCTGGTCATGTTCCCCATGATCTTCCTGTCCGGCGCGGCCGTGCCCAGGAAGGCCCTGCCCGGCTCGCTGCGTCAGATCGGCGATTTCCTGCCCCTGACCCCGGCCGTGGACGCCCTGGGGGACGCCTGGTCCGGCACCGCCGCGATCTTCCCCCTGCTGGTCCTGGCGGGGATAATCGTGGCGGCCACGGCCGCCGGCGCCGCGCTGTTCCGATGGGAGTGAGGACGTGAACGTCTGGGAGGCGCGCTGGCTGCGCGCCTTCCACATGCTGTACTACGCCTGCCTGGCACTCGGGCTGGTCCTCGCGTCCGGGGAAGGCGCCGGCCCCGGCCCGCTGACACTGGCGATCGTCGCGCTCATGGCCGGCTGGCACGGCTTCTTCGTGGCGAGGCGGCCGCGTCTGCTCGGGCGGGCGAATCCGATGGCGTTCCACCTGGCGGTCGTCTGCGCGCTCTACATCGTGCTGGTGATGCGGGACCGGTCCTTCGACGTGGTCGTCTTCGGGCTCATGCCCCAGCCGTACCTGATGCTGGCGAGCCCCTGGTCGTACGTGGGGGCGGTGGCGACGGTCCTCAGCACGTTCGCCGCCAGGGGCTATCTCGACGAGCCCGGCGTCTTGTGGCGGCTCGTCGGCAGTTCCGGCCTCGTCGTGGCGATCGGGCTGTTCGTCGACTACGTGTCCCGGCAGAGCGCCCAGAACCGCACGGTCGGCGTGCTGGAGGAGCGGGCGAGACTGGCCAGGGAGATCCACGACACCCTCGCCCAGGGGCTGAGCGGCATCGTCACCCAACTGGAGGCGGCCGAGCAGGCGATGCCCGACCTCAGCGCCGTGCGGAAGAGGATCGCGCTGGCCAAGGAGCTGGCGCGCGACAACCTGCAGGAGGCGCGGCGCTCGGTCGACGCGCTGCGGCCGGGCCCCCTGGCCGGCGCGGGTCCCGAGGCGGCGCTCGCGGAGGTGGCCGCGCGGTGGTCGCGGACGTCGGGGGTGGCGGCGGCCGTGGCGGTGGAGGGGACGCCCCGGCCGCTGCCCGGCGAGGTGCAGACGACGCTGCTGCGGGCGGCGCAGGAAGGGCTGGCGAACGCGGCCAGGCACGCCCGGGCGGGCAGGGTCGCGATCACGCTGACCTACATGGACGACGAGGTGACGCTGGACGTGTTCGACGACGGGGTGGGTTTCGATCCGGACGCGCCCGGCGCGGGGTACGGGCTGGCGGCCATGCGGGAGCGGGCCGTCGGAGTCGGGGGAACGCTGACCGTGGAGTCCGCACCGGGAGAGGGGACGGCGCTGTGCCTGCGGATCCCCTCAAACTGATGATCGTCGATGACCATCCGGTGGTCCGCGACGGGCTGCGCGGGATGTTCGACCACGTGGCGGACATCGAGGTGGTGGCGGAGGCGTCCGACGGGTTCGAGGCGCTGGCCATGGCCAGGCGGGCGCGGCCGCACGTGGTGCTGATGGATCTGCGCATGCCCGGCCTGGACGGCGTCGGGGCGATCGAGCGGCTCCGGGCGGACCATCCGGAGATCAGGGTGGTCGTGCTGACCACCTACGACACGGACGCCGACGTGGCCCGGGCCATGGCCGCCGGGGTGGCGGGCTACCTGCTGAAGGACGCGCCGCGTGAGGAACTGCACCGGGCGGTGCGCACGGCCGCCGCGGGCGGAGCCGTCCTGGCCCCGTCGGTCGCCTCCGCGCTGATGAGCAGGCCCGCGGCGCAGGAGCCGAGCCCGCGCGAGCTGGAGGTGCTGCGCCTGGTGGCGCGGGGCTCGGCGAACAAGGAGATCGCCAGGGCGCTGCTGATCAGCGAGACGACGGTGAAGACCCATCTCAAGCACGTCTTCGCCAAGCTCGGCGTCGACAGCAGGGCGGCCGCCGTCGTCGTGGCCATGGAGCGCGGGCTCATCTAGGACCCGAGCCGGAACCGGAGGATCAGCCGTCGCGCGCCCACGGCCGCAGCTTCTCCGGGTTGCGGACCGCCCAGATCCGGGTGACGCGGCCGTCGGCGACGTCGAACGAGGCCACGGCGATGACCGCGCCGGCACTGCGGGCCACCAGGCCCGGCAGGCCGTTGACCGGCCGCTCCAGGAGTTCGAGCCCCGGCGCCTTGCCGGCGATGGCGACCATGTACTGGGCGATGCGCGCGGCGCCTTCGATCGGGCGCAGGGCGGTGCCGGCCATGCCGCCGCCGTCCGCGGTCATCACGGCGGCCGGGTCGAGGAGCTCGACGAGCGCGGCGATGTCCTTCGTCTCCCATGCCTGTTTGACGTGCCGCACCACGCCGGCCTGCCCGGCCGCCATGACGGGAACGCGCGCGGCGGCCACCCGCCGCCGGGCGGAGGCCGCCAGTTGCTTGCAGGCCGCGGGGGTCCGGCCGAGGACGCCGGCGATCTCGGCGAAGGGGTAGCGGAAGACGTCGTGCAGGACGAACGCCACCCGCTCGGCGGGCGTCATCGACTCCAGGACGACGAGGAAGGCCATGGTCACCGATTCGTCCATGACCACCTGGTCGGCGGGGTCGGCCCCGTGGCCGCGGTCCCGTACGGCGAGCCCGTGGAGCGAGGCGGGCAGCGGCTCGGGGAGCGGCTCGGGGAGCCACGCGCCGACATAGCGTTCACGCCGGGCCCGTGCCGAGCCGAGCAGGTCCAGGCAGACGCGCCCGGTCACCGTCGTCAGCCAGGCGCCGGGGGACACGATCTCCTCCCGCCGGTTTCGCGGCAGCGCGTACCAGCGCGCGTAGGCCTCCTGCACGGCGTCCTCGGCCTCGGCCAGCGAACCGAGCAACCG
The DNA here is from genome assembly GCF_039649665.1 of Microbispora sp. ZYX-F-249. Classification (NCBI taxonomy): domain Bacteria; kingdom Bacillati; phylum Actinomycetota; class Actinomycetes; order Streptosporangiales; family Streptosporangiaceae; genus Microbispora; species Microbispora maris. The sequence continues at coordinate 16,628 of NZ_JBDJAW010000012.1, forward strand.
GTAGGCGACGTTGATCAGTTGCCGCCGCTCACCGGCCACCTCGTCGGTCCTCGTCCCCGCCATCCCCATGATCCCGGCGGCCCCCTCGCCTTACCTTTCGCGGGCCCGCGTCGTCGGGCTGGTGAGACCTTATCGATCTACTGCCCCCGGGGCGGAACAGGGGACCGTGACATGGCCACCCAGACGGCGACGGCACAGCGCACCTTCTCGTTTCTGCGGATCGCGATCATCCTGCAGACCCTGACCATCTTCCTTCAAGCGGTCTCCGCGGGACTGCTGCTGACCGCGTCCTACGGAGAGACGCTGCACAGCATCGGAGCCCGCGTGATGTACGGGGCGTCGATGCTGTACCTGCTCGCGGCGGTGCTGGCGTGGAAGCCGGGCGGCGGCTCGCCCCGGCCGATCTGGCACGCGTCCGGGTTCCTCGTGCTCGCCTCCGTGCAGGTCGTCCTCGGCATCGCGCACGTGCCGCCGGCCCATCTCCCCCTGGGCGTCCTGATGTTCGGGCTGAGCGTGCTGGCGCTGGCGCGGCCCCGTCGCCCGCTCGTCTAGGGGAGGATCTCCAGGCGGATGTCGAGTCCCTCGTACAGGTAGGGGGTCGCCGTGATGATGCGCCAGCCGCGGCGGGTGGCGTGGACCGCGGCGTGGGCGGCCACCAGCACGTCGGGCAGGTGCGCGTCGGCGACGGCCGGCCGGTGGCGCCGCAGGCTCGCCATGATCGCCTGCGCGTACGGGCCGCCTTCGACGGCGTCGTCGGGGGAGAGCGCGCCGGTGACCACCATCGACATGCGCAGGAAGCGTTCGAGCCGGGGCTGGACGGGGCCGAGCGACAGCACCTGGACGGCGAGCGCGGGGACGAGGAGGGTGACGCCGTGGGCCGAGGACTGCCGCACGACGGCCCTGCCGTACATGCTCTTGCCCTCGATCAGGTGGACGACGGCGTCGAGGTCCAGCACGTGGCCGGACAGGACGCCGGCCGGTGGGACGGGGTCGGTCACGCGGCGTCCGCCTTGGCGCCGCCCGTCATCAGCCGCGCCGCGCGGGCGCTGTCGTCATCGGTGATCCCGTCCTGCCAGCCCGGCCCCCATAAATCGGCCATGATGGCCAGGTCGCCCTGGATGCGCCGCCGCTCCCGCAGCGCCGCGGCGATGTAGGCCGAGGCGTTGCCGGACGCCTGCGCCTCGTCGGCCAGCTCGTCCGGCAAGGAGATAGTAATCTTCTTGGTCATACTTGGGAGGCTACCCAGTCATACTGTCGGCGGTCCACCGGTTCGCGGAAAAGCCCCGGCGAGGTGGCGGGCACACGGCAGGCGAACCGGACGGCTCTCGTCGGCGCGGTCTCCTGGTCGCCGCGGGCCGCGCTCACCCGCACCTCGTACGTTCCCGCGCCGGGCAGCCGCAGGTCGCAGCCGCAGGCCGCGATCGGCAGCGGCGAACGCTCGAATCCCGTTCCGGCGTCCACGTCGCGCAGATCGAGCCAGTAGCCGCTCGCGCCGAAGACCCGCGACCAGGAGACCCGGGCCGTGGAGCCGCGGACCGCCACGGTGAGCCCGCCGGGCGGGCGGATCGGCAGCGGCTCGGCGACGGCGGGAACCGGCGTGGCGAAGTCCAGCCGCCCGCCGTGGAAGGCCCGGGAGTAGGCGTCCGCGAAGGCCTTGGCGATTTTGAACTCGCCGGCGCTGTTGGGGTGCAGCCCGTCGTAGGTGTCGGCGTACGGGTCGTAGACGGCCGCGAGGCCGACGGGGACGACGGGGGAGTCCGGCGTGGACAGGGCGGCAAGGACACCCGGCAGGCGCGCGTTGTACGCCTCGACGATCCCCGGCAGGTGCGGCAGATGGGGCAGCGGAGTGCGCCGGACGACGTCGGCCACGAGGAAACGCAGGTCCGGGCGGACCGCGCGGGCCCGGCGCACGAACTCCCCGACGTGGGCCAGCAGCCGCTCGGGGCCGCTCACGCCCCAGGCGAGGTCGTTGAACCCCAGCGCGACCATGAGGTGGTCGGGCCGGTGGGCGGCGACGGCGTCCGCGACGCCGCCCCTGGCCTCGTCCATCAGGCCGCCCCAGCGGGCGTGGTGCCGGTCGCCGGGGAAGACGATCCCCGGGCGGTAGCCGCCCGCGCGCACCTCGGCGGCGCCCTCCTCGGACGCCAGGTCGGGCAGGGCGCAGGTGCCCGTCCACGGCCCGGCGAACCGCACGGGCTCGCCGCACGCGGCGAAGTGGCGGGCCAGCCGGTACCGCCAGGTGTAGTCGCCCTCCAGGCCGTGGCTGATCGAGTCACCCACGATCATGATCGTCGGACGCGGAATGGCACGCCTCCCGGGGATCGTCCGTCACCGGCCGGCCGTCGCGGCGGTGCGGGCACCGAGCAGGTTCCGCACCGGCCGGGCGTACGCGGCGTACAGGATGCCGAGCGCGGCCAGCAGCAGCAGCGCGGTGAACACCCACTCCATCGAACCACCGGGGCCGTAGACCCGGTTCTGCCGCCCCACGTCCACGGCCGCGGTCCGCTGCCCCTCGCGCAGCATGTCGCGGTCGGCGCCGTACAGCGCGACGCCGGTCCGGCGGACCGCGCCGTCGGACGAGCGGAAGTCGCCCGTCCAGGTGCAGGACTCGTGCCCGGGGTGGCGGACGCACTCCACCCGCCGGGCGGTGAACGACCCGGGCACGCCGTCCGCCCGGGCGGCCCGTACGACGGGACCGATGCTCGGCACGGCCAGGAAGAGCAGGAAGACCGCGAGGAAGGTGAGGACGGCGATGAAGAACGGGGAGCGGCCGCCCGCCCCGGACCCGGCCGTCACGCCGTCACCTCGCGAGCGCCGGGGCGCAGGAGCAGGCCATCAGCGCGCGCTCGGCGGTGCTGGGACGACGGTGGAGGATCATCGCGACGACCATCGGGATCGTCACGAGGGTGTTGTAGAACAGGTGCAGCTCCATGCGCGGCACCAGCAACTGGATGATGCTGGTGGGCGCCGGGCGGCCCAGCAGGTTCGCTCCGGCCAGCGCCTGCACGAGCAGCAGGAAGTGCTCGAAATGGTGCCAGACCTGGATCCCGAGGGACACGTTCCACCAGACGCGGGCCCGGCCGGTGAAGCCGTGCCTGAGCATGATCAGCCCGACCAGCATCAGCAGGGCGTAGCCGTAGTGCATCCACTCGGACGTGACCAGCCACGGGAAGGGCAGGCCGAGCACGCCGCGGGCTTCGGGAAGGCTCCAGCCGAGCACGTAGACCTGGATGGCCTGGGCGATGTGCTCGCCCCAGTGGGCCACGACGATGAAGGCGAAGACACCGAGCGCGGCGCGGTGGTGCCGGGCGTTGAGCTCCCCTCCCCGGCGGGAGGGGTGGAATGCGGAAACCGCTTCGGTCGCCATGCGCAAACCTCGATCCGGGAGGGGTGGACTGCGGGCCCGGCACGGGATCACGGGCCCGTACGCCCCATTGTTCGATCACGCTCGCGCGGCGCCTTCTTCCATCGTGCGGTGTTCGATCGCAGGCACGCGGACGGCCCCGCACGCGGAGAGTGCGGGGCCGCCTCCGATACCGGGATCGGATACCCACGTGGTGCCGGGCCGTGCGGCTCCGGCCGGTCAGCGCGTCCGGAACGACGACCGGCGCTCGTATCGGACGCTCGTGAACCGCTGCTGCTCGTACCGGGGGCCGCCCCGGTAGGCCGTCTCCCTCAGGCGCTCGCTGCGCCGGGACTCCACTCGTTTGACGAGGCGGTCACGCCGGCCCGACACCCTCTCGACCAGGCGGGAGCGCCGCTCGTCGACCCTCTTGGACACCCGTGCGGTCCGGGCCGACTCCCTCGTGCGCAGCTCGGACAGCCGTTCCCGCATCCGGTAGCGCACCGGTGCCGTACGGACCGTGCCGTAGCTCACCGACCGTGCCCGGTAGCGCTCGGAACGGTACTCGGACCGGGTGCGCGTGCCGTCGTGGTACGAGGCGGGCGGGTCGGCGGCGGGCGGGTCGGACCCGGTGCTCCCGGACGCCTGCCACTCGCTCGCCCTGATCCGGTCGCGTTCGGCGCGGGCCTCGGCCCTGATGCGGTCCCGGTCGGCCCGGCCCTGGGCCCTGATGCGGTCGCGTTCCGCCCGCGCCTGATCGACGATGCTCTGCTCCTCGGCCTGCGCCTGCTCGGCGGTCATCATCGGGGGGCTCTCCGAGTACGCGATGGCCTGCGCCGAGCCGCCCGGCTCGCTCCCTCGGGGCGCGATACCGGCCGCGGCGTAGCCGCCGGCGGCGAAGGCGGGACCGCTCAGGACCGCGGCGCCTCCCGCCGTCATCGCCGAGACGAAGACAGTCGCTAATGCCAGCTGTCTGCACTTGCGGTACATGGTGCCTCCTTGAGCCCGACTGGGCCGGGCGGATCAGATCACCAGGGTTTCGTGGTCTCCTGGATCCGGCCGCGGCTCACCCCTGGGCCGCCCCGCCGGACGACGGGAATCGGTGTGGTGGACGAGGGGTGTTTCGCCGGGCGCATCGCGCCTTGCGGCCTTGTCTCGATCCTCCGCCGGGCCGCGCGAAACCGTCTAGGGCGTTTGACCCAAGCGTGCCCTCCGGCCTCGGAGGATCTGACCGCCGGGGGCAGCGCTGCGGAAGTATCGGCCGGGGTGTTTGCGGCCCCTTGTACGCACGAGCAGCCTGGGGTTGCCCCGGCAATTCTCCGGTCGCATCCGTCACTCCCGGCACGCTCGGCGAGCCGGCCGCCTCCCGCGAGGCGGGTACACCCAGGGGCGAGGGGGTGGGGCGGATGCGGCTGGCGGGGGCACGGGTGCTCGTCACGGGCGCGTCGTCGGGGATCGGCGCCGCCACGGCGCTGGAGCTGTCGGCGCGCGGCGCGCGGCTGGTGCTGTCCGGGCGCGACGAGGAGGCGCTCGCCGGCGTCGCCGCCCGGACCGGCGGCGAGGCGCTGCCCGCCGACCTGTCCGACGGCACCGTCGACCGGGGCGCGGACCTCGCCGTACGCGCCGGGCGGGTGGACGTGCTGGTGGCGTGCGCGGGCGAGGGCTGGAGCGGGCCGCTCGCGCGGATGTCCGGCGGCACGGCCGAACGCGTGATCGCGGTCAACCTGACGGCTCACCTGCAGCTCACCCGGCTGCTGCTGCCCGGGATGATCGAGCGCGGCCGGGGCCACCTCGTCTACGTCGCCTCGATCGCCGGTGTGGTCGGCGTGCGGGAGGAGGCGGTGTACGCCGCGAGCAAGGCGGGCCTGCTGGCCTTCGCCGAGAGCCTGCGCTACGAACTGCCGGAGGTCGGCGTGACCGCCGTGGTGCCCGGGGTGGTCGACACGCCGTTCTTCGCCCGGCGCGGCAGGCCGTACACCCGCCGCAGGCCGGCGCCCGTCCCGCCGGAGCGGGTGGCCCGGGCCATCGCGGTCGCCGTCGAGCGCGGGCGGGCCGAGGTGTACGTGCCGGCCTGGCTGCGCCTGCCCGCCCGCCTGCACGGGGCCGCGCCCGGGGCGTTCCGCGTCCTCGCCCGCCGCTTCGGCCGCCCGTGAACGCGTGACCGTCAGGTGCCGCGCAGCGCGCGCAGGGACTCGCGCAGCGAGCCGAGGGTGGCGAAGACCGCCGTCGGCTCGTAGCCGCAGTGCGCCATGCAGTTGGCGCAGCGCGCGTCCCGCCCCCGGCCGTAGGAGTCCCAGTCGGTCTCCTCGACCAGCTCCCGGTAGGTCTTCGCGTACCCGTCGGCCATCAGGTAGCAGGGCCGCTGCCAGCCGAACACCGAGTAGGACGGGATCGCCCAGGCCGTGCAGGGGAAGTCGGTCTTCCCCTCGAGGAAGTCGAGGAACAGCGGCGAGTGGTTGAACCGCCAGCGCCTGCGGTTGCCGCCCGCGAACGCGGCGCGGAACAGCTCCCGCGTCTGCCGCACGCCCAGGAAGCAGTCCTGGTCGGGCGCCTTCTCGTAGGCGTACCCCGGCGAGATCATCATCTGGTCGACGCGCAGCTCGTCGTTGAGGAAGTCGAGCACCTCGACGACCGTGCGCGGGCTGTCCCCGGCGAAGAACGTGGTGTTGGTGGTGACGCGGAAGCCGCGCCGCCGGCACTCGCGCACCGCCGCGACCGCCTCGTCGAACACGCCCTCCTTGCACACCGACGCGTCGTGCCGCTCGCGCAGGCCGTCGATGTGGACGGCCCAGGCGAAGTAGGGCGACGGCTCGAACCGGTCGATCTTGCGCGGGATCAGCAGCGCGTTGGTGCACAGGAAGACGTACTTCCTGCGGGCCACCAGCTGCTCGACCATCTCCCCGATCTGGGGGTGCATGAGCGGCTCCCCGCCCGCAATCGACACCATCGGGGCGCCGCACTCCTCGACGGCGGCCACCGCCTGCTCGACCGGCATGCGCTGTTTCAGCACGCCGGCCGGATGCTGGATCTTCCCGCAGCCCGCGCACTTCAGGTTGCACGCGAACAACGGCTCGAGTTCGAGCAGCAGCGGGAACCTCTCCCGCCGGCGCAGCCGCTGGCGCAGGATGTAAGCGCCGACGCGCAGGCTCTGACGTAAGGGCATCGGCATCAGGGCCGTACCTCCTTCGGCAACGTGAACTCGACGTTCTCCTCGGTCACCCGCCGCTCCTCCACCTCCAGCGGGCCGAGGCCGCCGAGGGCCGCCACGACGGCGTCCACCAGCGAGCCGGGCGTCGACGCCCCGGCGGTCAGCCCGACCGTCCGCACTCCGCGCAGCCAGTCGAGCGCGACGTCGCCCGGACCGTCGACCAGGCGGACGAGCGGCGCCCCGCCACCTTGCGACGCGTCACCGGAGCGCCCGGCGACCTCGGCGAGGCGCAGGGCGTTGGAGGAGTTCGCCGACCCGACGACCAGGACCAGGCCCGCCTCCGCGGCGACGGCGCGCACCGCGCGCTGCCGGTTGGTCGTCGCGTAGCAGATGTCGTCGCCGCGCGGGCCCTCGGCGTCCGGGAAGCGCCGCCGGACCGCCGCCGCCACCCGCCCGGCCTCGTCGGCCGCGAGCGTGGTCTGGGTGAGGTAGGCGACCCCGCGATCCGGCGGCAGCCCCTCGACGCCGGCCTCGTCCTCGACCAGCACGCCCGCGCCGGGCACCTCCCCGAGCACGCCCTCGACCTCCTCGTGCCCGGCGTGGCCGATCAGCACAACGAGGTCGCCCCGCGCGGCGAACCTGCGGGCCTCCGCGTGGACCTTGGCGACCAGCGGGCAGGTCGCGTCGACGACGCGCAGCCCGCGCCGCGCCGCCTCCTCCCGCACGGCGGGCGCGACCCCGTGCGCGGAGAAGACGGTCACCGCGCCCTGCGGCACCTGCGCGAGATCGTCGACGAACACCGCGCCGCGCAGCTCCAGGTCGCGTACGACGTGGATGTTGTGCACGATCTGCTTGCGCACGTACACGGGTGCGCCGAACCGGTCCAGCGCGCGCTCCACGATCTCGATGGCCCGCTCGACCCCGGCGCAGAACGAGCGGGGCGAGGCCAGCAGGACCCGGCGCGGGCCCACGGCCGCCGCCCACCGCGCCAGCACCGGGCCGATCCGGGCGAGCGCGCGGCGCGCGGCGACCGCGCCGCCCAGAGTGGCGGGGTTCAGCAGGGGAGCGCCGGGGGTGTCCACGATGACCCGCACGGCCGCGAACGGCCGCCCGCCCGCGGCTTGCGCGAGAGGAGCGCTCTCCATGTCGACGGCGCAGGCGCCCTCGCGGGCCAGGGCGAGGCGGGCGCGGCCCGTCACTATCCCCGGCGCGGTGACGAGCGGGCCGGTGCGGGCGGGCAGTCCCGCCCGGAGGAGCTCTCCGGCGAGCAGCGGGGCCGACGGGCACGGCCAGACCCGGCCGCCGGAGCGGACCTCGGTGGCGACGAGCACGTCCCCGGGGCGCAGGCCGTCGTGGAGGGCCCCGCCGAAGCCGGTGACGGCGAGGGCGGCGGCGGGCGGGAGCAGGGCCGCCGCGCGCGCCGCCCGGTCCGGCCCCATCCCGATCCGGAAGACCCGCACACGGGGATGGTCGCGCCCGGGCCGCAGGCCGCGGACGACGGCCCGGGCCTCCATTCCCAGCGCCGTGCACACGATCAGGCCGGTCATGGCGTCACCTCCCGGGCACGCAGGTAGCGGCCGAGCGCGCTGAGGGGGAAGACGAGACGGTAGAGGTGGTAGTTGATGAAGAAGTCGCCGGGAAAGCCCGTCCCGGTGTAGTGCGGCTCGTCCCACGTGCCGTCGGGGCGCTGGCTGCCGGCCAGCCAGGCCGCGCCCCTGTCCACGGACCGGCCGCGCTCCCCGGCGGCGAGCAGGCCGATGAGGGCCCACGCCGTCTGCGAGGCGGTCGGCTCGCCCCGCCCGATCCACGCGGGGTCGCGGTAGGAGCGCATGTCCTCGCCCCAGCCGCCGCAGGGGTGCTGGTGCGCCTCCAGCCAGGCCACGGCCCGCCGTACGCAGGGGGCGCCGGGCGGCATCCCGGCCGCCGTGAGGGCGGGCAGCACCGCGCCGGTGCCGTACACGTGGTTGGCCCCCCATCGGCCGAACCACGAGCCGTCGGGCTCCTGGGCCCGCAGCAGCCACCGCACGGCCCGCCGTACGACGGGGGAACGGGCCAGGCCCTCGGCCGCCAGCGCCTCGACCACGTGCGCGGTCACGTCGGCCGTCGGCGGGTCGATGACCGCGCCGAAGTCGCAGAACGGCAGCCGCAGGCACAGCGTGCGGGTGTTGTCGGCGTCGAAGGCGGCGAACCCTCCGTCGCGGCAGGCCATCCCGGCCATCCAGCGCAGCCCCCGCGCCACCGCCGGCCGGGCGTCGGGCCGGCCCCACCGGCGCAGCGCGAGGACCACCTCCGCCGTGTCGTCGACGTCGGGGTAGCCGTCGTTGTCGAACTCGAACGCCCAGCCGCCCGGCGCGAGCCCCGGCCGCCGCACCGCCCAGTCGCCGGGCCCGCGCACCTCCTCGCGCAGCAGCCACTCGCCCGCTCTGTCCAGCGCGGGGTGGTCGCGGGGCAGGCCGGCGTCCAGGAGGGCGGTCATCGCGAGCGCGGTGTCCCAGACGGGCGACTGGCACGCCTCCAGCCTGCGCGTGCCGTTCTCCCTGATGGTGAACCTGTCCAGCCCGGCCAGGCCGGCCCGCATGACGGGATGGTCCAGGCCGTACCCGCTCAGGCTCAGGGCGATCAGCGAGTAGACCCAGGGAGGCTGGATGCCGCCCCAGGAGCCGTCGGCCTCCTGCCGGGCCACGACCCACTCGGCGGCCCGCCGCAGCGCGGCGCGGCGCAGCCCGGCGAGCGGCCGCCGTTCGTAGCGGTGCAGGGCGCGGTCGAGCGCCGCGAACGCCGCGTCCCAGCCGGTACGCGCGGCGCGTTCATGTCGCGGGCGCGGCGCGCGCCCGGCCCGCAGCTCCGGCAAATCGAACGGCAGCGGGCGGACCGGCCGGTGCGCGGTCACGATCGTGAGCGGCACGATGGTCTGCCGCGCCCAGCAGGCCCAGTCGTAGACGTTCAGCGGGCACCACGGCGGCAGGAACATGATCTCCGGTGGGATCACCGGCAGGTCCTCCCACCGCCACCGGCCGAACAGGGCGAGCCAGATCCGGGTGAAGACCCGGGCCGACTCGACGCCGCCGGCTTCGCGCGCGTAGGCCGCCGCGGCGCGCATGTGCGGGGCCGAGCGCGGGTCGCCCGCCAGGCGCAGCGCGGTGTACGCCTCGACCGTGGTGGACAGGTCGCCGGGACCGTCGTGGAAGTTGGCCCAGGTGCCGTCCGCCCGCTGCTGCGACCTGATCCACCGGGCGGCCTCGGCCGTCTCCCGCGCGGTCCGCACGCCGAGGAACTCGCGCAGCAGGAGGTCCTCGGCGTCCATCGTCACGTTGGTCCGCAGCTCGCCCTTCCACCATCCCCCGGGCGCCTGCAGGCCGAGCAGGTGGTCGCGGGCCGCCCTCAGGGCGGTCCCGGCGCGGGCGGCACCGGTGGCTACCCCGGTGGTGACGCCGGTGGTGACGCCGGTCACGGCGCCTGCTCCCGTCCGAGATGCCGCCGCACGAGGCGGGCCGCCTGGAGTCCGCTGCGCACGGCACCCTCCATCGTGTCGGGCCAGCCCGTGTCGGTCCACGCGCCGGCGAGGAACAGCCCCGGCCACCGGGTGGCCGCGCCGGGGCGCAGCCCTCCGCTCCCCGGGACCTGCCGGAAGGTCGCCCGCCGCTCCCTGGTGATGAACAGGTCCACGACCCGCGCCTGCCGCGCGGCCGGGAGCAGCCGCTCCAGCTCGGGCGCGAACACCTCCCGCATCACGGCCGTGGGCACGTCGATCCAGTGCCGCGCCGCCGACACCGAGACCGTCAGGTACTGGCCCCGGGCGAGCCCGCCCGCCTCGGTCCTGTCGAAGATCCACTGCACCGGTGAGCCGACGACGGCGGCGAACGGCAGGCGGGTGACCGGCCGGTCGTAGACCACGTGCACGTTGACGATCGGGCTCGCGCCGAGGCCGGCCCAGGCGTCCCGGTCCGGCGCCGCCTCCGGGGGGACGAGCCGCGCGGCCTGGCCGTGCGGGGCGGCGACGACGACGGCCGACGCCTCGACCCGCCGGCCGCCCACGAGGACCGACGGCCCGGGCAGCACCGCGTCCACCTTCGCCCGCAGCCGCACCTCGCCGCCCAGCCGGGCGATGGCCGCGAGCGCGGCGCCGCCGTGCAGGTCGCCGAGCGGCACGGACGGCACGCCGATGTCGGCGGCGTCGGCGCGGCCCAGCAGGGCCGTCCTGAAGACCATCGCCGCCGGCCCCAGCGCCGCCTCGTCGGACGGGATGTTGAGCGCCGCCACCGCGAACAGGTCCCACAGCGCCCGTCGTACGGCCTCCCGCTGGCCGTTGGCGGCCAGCCAGCCGCCGAGCGCGGCCCGGTCGAGGGCGGGCTCGGCCGGGTCGAGCCCGCGCAGCGCGAACGCGCCGCGCACCGCGCGCAGCCGGTCGGCGGGGGACAGCAGGCGGTAGCCCGCGAGCGCCGGGAGCAGGTGGAACGGCCCGGGAAGCGCGGCCCGGCGCAGCCGCGCCCGCCCGCCCCGCGGGGTGAGCACGGGCACGTCGAAGCGCTCCTGCAGGCGCACCCGCCCGGTCCCGCCGAGCCGGTCGAGCAGGCCGAGGTACGCGGTGCAGCAGCGCAGGAAGACGTGCTGCCCGTTGTCGGCCGTCAGGCCGCCCCTGACGAATGAATGGGTGGCTCCGCCGAGCCGGGGCCTCGCCTCGTACAGGGTGACCGGCCGGCCGGCCTCCGCGAGGGCGAGGGCCGCGGTGATTCCGGCGAGGCCGCCGCCCACCACCGCCACGGGCGCGACCCCGCCGTGACCCGCGCCGTTCCCCGCGCCCTTCCCCGGGCCGCTCATCGGGCCGCTCATCGGGCCGCTCCCGCGATCGCCCGGGCCGCGACCATCGCCTTCGCCCAGGGCGTGAGCGACAGCCGCCCGGCCAGCGCCCGGGCCGGGTCGGCGGCGATGCGGGCGAGCAGGCGCCGGTAGATCCCGGCCATCGCCGCGGTGCAGGCCGCGCTGCGCCGGTCGAGCAGCGGGATCAGGCGCGTCCCCTCGGCGTACCAGCCGAGCGCCCGCCCGGCCTCGTACCGGACGAGCCGCGCCAGCCGCTCGGGCGGGTCGGTGAACGCCCCCGACGCGTCCAGGCCGAGCGTGCAGCCGAACCTGCGCAGGTCGTCGGCCGGCAGGTACACCCGCCCCGCGCAGCGGTCCTCACGCAGGTCCCTGAGCACGTTGGTGAGCTGCAGCGCCACCCCCAGGGAATCCGCGAGCCGCGCCGCGCGCCGCAGCGCCCCCGCGTCGCGGCCCGGGCCGTCGGCCAGGCCGAAGACGCCGAGCGACAGCCGCCCGATGGACCCGGCGACCTCCCGGCAGTAGCCGACCAGGTCGTCGTGGGACTGGTAGTGCGCGCCCGCGACGTCGGCGGCGCATCCGTCGATCAGCTCCTCGAACGCCTCCAGCGGGACGGGGAAGCGCGCGGCGGTGTCCCGCAGGGCCACCAGCACGGGGTCGGCCGGGTCCGGCCGCGGCGCCCGCAGCCCCGCCCGCTCCTCCTCCAGCGCCGCCAGCCGCTCGTCCACCGGCCCGGCCGCGTCGCCGATGTCGTCGATCCGCCGGGCGAAGGCGTAGAGCGCGCTGAGCGCGCGGCGCTCGGGCGGGGCGAGCAGGCGGATCCCGTAGGCGAAGTTGCGTGCCCGGGTGCGCACGACGCGCTCACAGTGCCGGTAGGCCAGCGGCAGCGGCACGGGCGCCGGCGCGCGTGCCGGTCCCGCGCCGACGGGGCGCAGCGCGGGGCCGGGCGGGCGGTCGGGGACGGGATCAGGAATCGCGCCGGGAACCGTCACCGTTCACCTCCTTCAGCACGCGTGCCCACTCGCCGAGCACCGCGCGGCGGCGCGCGCGGACCGCCCGGCCGAGGACGTCGTGCCGCCCGCGTTCCAGCGCCGCGAGCGCGGCCCGGCCGCCCGCGACGTACCCGGCCACCGCGGTACGCGCGAACCCGCTCAGCGTCTCCAGCAGCGGCATGCCCTCGTCCAGCAGCGTCGCGGCGCGGCGAGCCTGCAGGGCCACGGCCCGGCGCAGCCGCGGGGACGCGTGCGGGGCGGCGAGGTCGGTCTCGCGGCAGCCGAACCTGCGCAGGTCCTCGGCGGGGAGGTAGACCCGGCCGCGGGCGTGGTCCTCGCCCACGTCCTGGCAGTGCTCGATCACCTGCAGGGCCGAGCAGATGCGGTCCGACAGCCGCGCCCGATCCGGCGTGGCCGCGCCGAACACGTGCAGGACGATCCGGCCGACCGGGTTGGCGGACAGCTCGCAGTAGGCCAGCAACTGCGCGAAGGTGTCGTAACGCCGCACCACCTGGTCGCGCCGGTTGGCCTCCACGAGGTGGAGGAAGTGCGCCCGCGGCACGCCCCGCCCGGCGACCAGCGGGGTCAGCGCCCGCACGGCGGGCAGCCGCGGGCTCCCCCCGGCGTAGAGGCGGCCCAGGTCGGCCTCCACCGCGTCGAGCAGGGCGGGCCGCTCGGCGGGGTCCGCCTCGTCGCCGACGTCGTCCACGTAACGGGCGAAGCAGTACACCGCCATCAGGTCGCGGCGGTACGCGCGCGGCAGCAGCCGGGCGGCCACCGGGAAGTTCTCCCGGCGCGCGGCGTCGCGTACGTCCGCTGCGGACATGCCTGAAGAATCTCCACCGCAATTCACCACAAAACCCGACAGAGCGGGCGCGCGTTTTTGCCCGCGGAATGCCCCGGTAAAAGCGGGGTGCGGCGCCGTGCCGCAAACGGAAAGAGCGGTAAAAACGCGGCCGGGAAATACCGTGGAAGCGAGCGGCCTATTTTCCCGCTTATTACGCTTCCGGCCGCGCTTCCGGCCGGGGGTAAAAGCTCGCCGGAGCCGGGAACCGATGGGCCCCCGCGGCGCCGGGTACACCCACACCGTGGGCGCCCAGCGGCCCGACCCGCAGTCCGGCGGCCCGGCAGCGGCCGACCACGCCGGCGAGCGCGCCCAGCGCCGAGCGCCAGGAACCCGGGGCGGAGGTGTGGTCGCAGTCGTGCAGCAGCAGCGTCGCCCCGCCGCACAGGCCGGGCTCCAGGGTGCGCAGCACCGAGCCGGGCGTGGCCCGCGCCGTCCAGTCCGCGCCCCAGGCCGTCCACAGCACCGGCCGCAGGCCGTGCCACCGGGCCGCGAGCAGCGCCTCGGCGCTCAGCACGCCGTACGGCGGCCGATACCACGAGGGCGGTACGCCGGTGACGGCGGCGACGAGGCGCGCGGCCCTGCCGATCTCCGCCGCGACCCTGCCCGGCCGGGCGACCAGGGCGTTGCCGTGCCGCCAGCCGTGCACGGCCACCTCGTGACCGGCCCGCGCGATGCTCCGCCCGACCTCGGGGTGGCGTTCGAGCAGCTCGCCGAGGACGAAGAAGGTCGCCAGGCACCCGAGCCGGTCCAGCTCGTCGAGGAACAGCGGGGTCGACCGCGGGTCCGGCCCGTCGTCGAAGGTCAGCGCCACGTGCCCGGGATCGCCCTCGCCCGCCAGGGACGGCAGCAGGCGGCGGACCGGAGGCAGCCAGGCCGCCCCCGGTCCCGCGTGGAGCAGGGCCAGTCCGGCGGCGGCGAGTGCGTGAGGTCGCATCGTCTTCCAGTGTCCGCCACGCCGCCCCCCACCCGGGAAGGAGGGCCATGAAGGACCGGGCTTTGATCGTCAGCGCGTCGATGGGCGCGGGCCACGACGCCGTCGCCGCCGAGCTGGCGCGCCGCCTGACCGTCGCCGGGGTGCGCGCGGAGACCGTGGACGTGCTCGCCCTGCTGCCGCTGCGGCTCGGCGCGCTGCTGCGGTGGTGGTACCGCGTGGTGATGCTGCGGGCGCCGTGGCTGTACGCGCTGGTCTACCGCGTCTTCTTCGTCTCACGCCGGGCCCCGTCCACCTCGCCGCTGACGGTGGTGGCCGCCGCCGGGCTGGCCCGGGTGGTGCGCCGGGTCCGCCCCTCGCTGGTCGTGCCGGTCTTCCACGTGGCCGCGCAGGCCGCGGGGCACCTGCGGGCGCGCGGCCGGCTCGCGGCGCCGAGCGTGGTCGTGCTGACCGACTTCGCCGTGCACCGCCTCTGGCTGCACCCCGGCAACGACCGCTACCTGTGCCCGGACGCGGCCACGGCCCTCGCCGTGACGGCCGCCCTCGGCCGTCCGGCCTTCCGCTGCGCCCCGATCGTCCGCCCCGGGTTCGCGGCGTCCCGCGACCACGCCGGCACGGCGGACGTCCGGGCCCGGCTCGGCCTGCGGGACGGCGGGCCGATCGTGCTCGTCTGTGCGGGATCCTGGGGGGTCGGCCGGGTCGCGGAGACCGCCGGGATCCTGGCCCGGTCGGGAAGGTACGCGCCCGTCGTGCTGTGCGGGCGCAACGAGCGGCTGCGCCGCCGTCTCGGGCGGCTGCTCGGCCGCGCCGGAGCGGGCGCCGCCCTCGGCTGGCGCGACGACCTGGCCGGCCTGCTCGCCTCCGCGTACGCGCTGGTCGACAACGCGGGCGGGCTGACCTGCAGGGAGGCGTTCGCGGCGGGGGTGCCGGTCGTCACCTACCGGCCCATCGCGGGCCACGGCGGGGACGGCGTGCGCGCGATGGCACGCGCCGGGGTGAGCGTCCACGTGCGCCGCCGCAGGGACCTGCTGCGGGCGCTCGACCGGCTCCAGCCCGGCCTGCCCGGGCGGGCCGCGCTCACCGCGCGGGCGGCCGCCCTGTTCACCGCGTCGCCGGCCGAGTCCCTTCTTCTCCCGGGCCTCGCCGCCGCGTCCCGAGCATGTGAGCCTGCTTCCTGAGCGGCGCGTACCGCGACAGCAGCACGCTGCCGTACAGGATGAGGGCCATGCCGGTCAGTTCGGGCACCACCCACGGGCCCGTGCGGATGTCCTCGCCGAACATCGCCACGCCGTACGCCGTGCTCGCCACGGGGTCGGTCACGGTCAGCGCGGGCTGCACGGCGACGAGCGGACCGCTGTGCAGGGCGTTCTGCAGCAGGAACAGGCTGCACAGCCCGGCGGCCACCATGGCCCACAGCGACCAGGAGCCGGCGAGCGTCCGCGCGCCGGCCGGCAACTCGTCCACCGTGCGCTTCATGAGGACGGCGGTGTAGGCGAACCCCAGCCCGGCGGCCATCCCGAGCAGCACCGCGCGGGCGGCCCCGCCGAGGGCGATCGCGGCGGCCACGCAGCAGGCGAGGAGCCCGATGGTCACGCCCGCCGAGACCACCCAGGTCAGCAGGCCGGGAAGCCGGTGGCCTGGGGTGGGCGAGGCCGCCGCGAGGAACCCCGCCAGGCCGGCCGTCAGCGAGCCGACGGCCAGCCAGGTCTTGGAATCGACCCGGACCCGGAACATCCAGCCGGCCACCAGCATCGTGATCGGCAGCTCCGCGACGAGCAGGGGCTGGACGAGCGCGAGCCCACCGCTCGTCAGGGCGGCCGCCTGCAGCAGGAAACCGGCGATGAGCGCGGCGATGCCGCCCAGCCAGGCGGGCCGCCGCACGAGGTCCCAGATCAGGCCGGGCCGGAACGCCTCGGCGGCGGGGGCGGCACGGGCGGCCCGGCGTTGCAGTACGGACGCGACGGCGTTGGCCGCCGCGGCGAGCACCGCCAGGACAACAGCGATCATGACCCCAGTGCCCCGTCTCAGGCTTCTCGTCGTCGCGGGCTCTCCGGTCGAGGCCCTGCCAGTACCCTCCCCGGCGATGGCCGCCGCATGTCGCCGTGAACGCTCCGAACCCTTTTTATTCACCCAAGACCAAAGAAAGACGCGATTATTAATAAAAATCGAGAATGCCGGGATTTTTAGGGGTATGGCCGTTTGCACAAACGCACGCAGCAGGAAAGGCGGAACCAGACATGGTTGGACCCACCGGCCTCGAGCGTCATCCCGACGTCACCGAACTGCGACAGACGTACGATCGGGCGGGCTCGACGGCCCCCGCCCAGGTATTGGAGGGGTTGTCCTTCCTGGCCGGTCTTTACCTGGCCCTCTCGCCGTGGATCGTCGGGTTCTTCGGACTTCGCGGCCTGACCGTCAGCAACCTCGTCACCGGCCTCGTGATCTCCGCCCTCGCTCTCGGGCTCGCGTCCGCCTACGGCCGCACGTACGGACTGGGGTGGCTGCTCCCGCTGCTCGGAGTGTGGGCGATCGTCTCGCCGTTTGTGGTGCGCGCCGGGCGTGAGGCCACGGCGACGACCATCTGGAACAACGTGGCGATCGGCATCGTGACCCTTGCGCTGGGAGCCGCCGCACTGGCGATGGCACAGGCGTTCCGCCGGCATGAGCGCGGCGAGCGGAGCGCGCGCAGGCTAGGCAACTGGTGACGGATCCGGCGCCCGGCCCGCGGCAGGCGGGCCGGGCGCCGTGTTCTCACCCCACGCGGCCGGTCGCCACCTGGGCGGCCTCCCGGTAGACCGCGCCGGTCTCGCCGTCGAAGTACGCCGAGGTGATCTGGTCGTATCGGCCGTTCAGGTCATAGTCGACGAAATAGCTGACCAGCCCGCTCACATAGCCGAGACGCTCGCCGTCGCTGTACGACGCCAGCATCGGCGCGCCGTCGGCCCCCGGCGTGAACGTGCTCTTGATTCCGACATGGTTGTCCGCGCTGTTGGTCGCCGGGTTCGTCGAGACATACCAGCGGTCGACGCGCCCGTAGCTCCACTTCATCGTGACCCCCGAATAAGGCGAGTTGCCGTCGGGATGAGGGCTCGCGGGGTAGCCGAAGGCGGAAATGAAGTAGTCGGGCCGTCTGTTGTAGATCAGGCCCTGGCCGCCGACCCGGTCGCCGAGACGGCCGGTGTCCTGGGCGGTCGCCGTGTAGGGCACACCGTCCTGGATCCACTTCGCACCGGTGTGGGCGTCGTACTCCGCCTGCGAGACCTGCGTGATCGAGGACAGCCGGACGCCGTTGTAGACGTTCGCGAAGGCGTAGTCGAAGTCGTAGTCCTCGGCCGCGTCGAAGTTGCGGTGCGTCCAGATCCGCTCGCCCACGTAGATCCCGTAGGGGCTCTTGCCCTGGTGGAAACCGGGGACGAAGACCCACTGTCCATGACCTCGCAGGTGACGGCGGGGTCGTACACACAATGGGCCGCGGTGGCGACCATGTTGCGGTGCGCCGACTCGAGTGAGGTGGCCGAGCACCACCGCTCCCGGGGCCCGCGGGAGGAGGACAGCGGGTTGCCGATCCCGTGGCGTTCCACGAGCGTGACCCGGTGGCCCCGCGCGGACAGCTCGGCCGCGGCGGACGGCCCCCACGCGCCTGCCCCGGCCACGGTGCATCGCATGTCCGCGACCCTAGCGAAGGGTGACGCTGAGACGGGCCGAGGCGTCTCGCAGGTAGTCGACGAACGCGCGCAGGGCGGGGTTGGGGTTGGTCGGGCGGAGGGCGGCGCCGACCCGCCGGTAGAGCTTCTGCCCCTCCACCTGGCAGACCTGGATCCCCGCCGCGCCCTGCACGCCGAGGCTCGGCACGAGGGCCACGCCGAGCCCGGCCCGGACCAGGCCGAGCGTCACCTCGTAGTGGTCGCTGCGGCAGCGGATGGTGGGCGTGAACCCCTCCAGGGCGCTGGCCCGCTCCAGCACCGACACCGGGGTCTCGGTGCCGAACGTGGTGATCCACGGCTCGTCGGCCAGGTCGGTCAGCCGCACGCGGGGCCGGTGTCCCACGGGATGGCCGAGCGGCATGACGAGGAGCTGCGGCTCGTCGAACAGGTGGACGACCTCCACGCCCTTCGGCGCCTTCCAGGGGTCCAGCGCGTGCTCGAAGACGACCAGCACGTCCAGCTCGCCGCGCTCCACGTCGGTCAGCAGCTCGTGCGGCTGCCCGAGCACCAGGTCGAGCACGACCCCCGGATGGCGGGCAGTGAACGACGACAGCGCCATCGGCAGCAGGCGGTAACCGGCCGAGGCGAAGAACCCGATGCGCAACTGCCCGGCGTCCGCCCGCGCCTGCGCGAGCAGGTCCTTCTCGGCGGATTCGATGAGGTCGAGCACCTCCTGGGCCCGCCCGGCCAGGCGGTGACCCGCCGCGGTCAGCCGCAGGCTGTGCGCGGCCCGCTCCACCAGCCCGACCCCGGCCTCCTCCTCCAGCCGGGCGAGCTGGTGGGAGACGGCCGAGGGCGACAGCCGCAGGGACTTGGCGGCTCCGGCGATGCTCCCGGTCCTGAAGACCTCCAGGAGCACCTTGAGGCGGTGGCTGCTGAGCATCCCCCCAGTATCGGGCCTGGTCAGAGGTGATAGCGGCCCGGGTCAGTCGGAGGGCCGGGGGCCCGCGGCGCGGCGAAGCCGGTTGGCGATCGCGAGTCCCAGCCCCCGCTCCTCCGGCACGGAGGCGACGACGAGGTCGCACCCCCGCTGGTCGAGCTCCCGCAGGAACCCGTACAGCCGGCGGGCGTAGGCCGCCATCGAGCCGGGGACCGCCACCACGGCGTGCGCCTTCACCGGGACGCCGGCGAAGGCGGGCGGAACGAGGACGCCCACCCGGTGCCCCAGCTCCTGCGCGAGCTCCGCTTCGGCGACGACCTTCTCGGGCTCGACGAGGACGACCCGCGCCCGCGGCGCGTAGTGGGAGGGATGCTGACCCGGCACCCGCACGCTGCTCGTCGCGGGAACGGCAAGAGGGAACCCCAGCACCGCTTCGAGGTCCTCCCGCGTCACCCCGCCGGGGCGAAGGATGCTCGGGGTGTCGCCCGTGGCGTCGACGATGGTCGACTCGACGCCGACCTCGCAGGGGCCGCCGTCCAGCACGAAGTCGACGGCGTCACCGAGCTCCGCGCGGACGTGGTCCGCCGTCGTGGGGCTGACCGACCCGAAGCGGTTGGCGGACGGGGCCGCGACACCGCCGCCGAAGGCCGACAGCAGCGCGAGCGCGACGGGGTGACTCGGCACGCGCACGCCCACCGTCTCCAGGCCGCCCGTCGCCGCGAGGGACACCCTGCGGCCGCGCCGCAGGACCAGCGTGAGCGGCCCCGGCCAGAAGCGTTCGGCCAGCAGGCGCGCCGTCGCGGGCACGTCCTCGGCCCACTCGCCCAGATGCTCCGGGTCGGCGAGGTGGACGATCAGCGGGTGAGAGGGCGGGCGCCCCTTGGCCTGGAAGACCCGCGCGACGGCGGCGGAGTTGCCGGCGTCGGCGCCCAGACCGTAGACGGTTTCGGTGGGAAAGGCCACCAGGCCTCCGGCGCGCAGCACACCGGCCGCCTTCTCGATGTCACTGGTTCCTGCCGTCACCCTCGCAATCCTCTCACTGTTCCCCCTCCCCGCGTTCCGCGGGCCGCCGGCGGTCCACCCGGGCGTCTACGGCCGGTGCACCCGGTCGTCCCCGAACGGCAGGACGGTTTCCGCCATGGCGAGGCCCGCCTGCCGGATCGCCTGGACCAGGGCGTGCTCGCGGCCCACCGGCCCGTGCGCGAGCACCGCGTAGCCCTCCCACCGCGTCCCGGCCATGACGCCCACGTCGGCCCGGGTGCCGGCGTCCGTGCCGGTCTTGTTCGCCACCCAGACCCCGGCGGCGTACGGCAGGGCCACCGGCGGGTCGCGGTCCTCGGGCTCGTGCGGGAGCAGCGCGGGCACCAGCGCGCGGTCGGTGTTGTGCGCCATCCAGCCGAGCAGCAGCCGCTGCCACGGTTCGCGGCGGTGCGCCAGGGACCGCATGAGCCCGGCCAGCTCGCGCGCCGTCCCGGTGGCGAAGGCCGGCGGATGCACCGGGAGCCTGGGCTCGCGGATCCTGTCGTGGATCCGGGTCCTGGCCATCCCGAGCGCCGCGGCGGCCGCGTCCACGCGCGCGAGGCCGAGCCGCCGCAGCAGCGCGTTCGTCGCGGTGTTGTCGCTCACGGAGGCGGTGAGCAGCGCGAGGTCGCCGGCCGTCCAGACGCGGGCCGAAAGATCGGTCAGCAGGCCCGACCCGCCCGCGTAGTCCTCCTCGAGCAGCGGCACCTGCTCGTCCGGGTCCACCACTCCCGCCGCCATGTCCTGGGCGAGCGCCGCGAGCAGCAGCACCTTGCCGGTGCTGGCCAGCGGCAGCACCACGTCCTCGTTCACGCCGAGCAGGCCGGGCACGCAGACCGCCAGCGTGCCCGGACAGGCGGCCGCCGCCGCGGCCAGCCGCGCCGCCCCCGGCACGCCGCCGGCGTCCTTTCCGCTCACCACGTCGTCCCTTTCACAATGCCAGCACCGAACCCGGACGCGCGCCGGTCTCCTCACCGTCGCGCACGACCACCCGACCACCCGCGACGACCACGTCGATCCCGGCGGGCGGCAGCAGCGGCTCGGTGAACGTGGCCAGGTCGGCCACCGCCGCGGGGTCGAAGACCACCAGGTCGGCGTGCGCGCCGTCGCGGATCACACCGCGCCCGGCCAGCCCGAAACGGGCCGCGGCCATCCCGGTCATCTTGTGCACCGCCTCCTCCAGCCGGAGCAGCCCCAGCTCCCGGACGTACCGGCCGAGCACCCGGGGGAACGTCCCGGCCCAGCGCGGGTGCGGACGCCCGCCGGGCTTCGGCACGCCGTCGGAACCGATCATCGCGTACGGCGCGGCCAGCACCCGCCGCACGTCCTCCTCCACCATCGAGTGGCTGATGATCGTCACCTCGCCCGCCTCGGCCACCAGCAGGCCGGCGGCCACGTCGAGGGGGTCGGCGCCGGCCGAGGCCGCGAGGTCGGCGATGGTCCTGCCCTCGGTGTGGGGATGGCGGGGCGCGCAGGCGACCGAGATGCGGTCCCAGCCGCCGTTGCCGACCGTGTTCTCCCAGCCGGGCACGCCCTCGGCGATGGCCCGGCGCATTCTGTCCCGCTCGGCGGGGTCGCCGAGCCGCGCCGTGAGCGCCGCCAGGCCGCCGTCGTTCGCCCAGGGCGGCAGCATGGCGGCCAGCGCCGTGCTGCCCGCGGTGTAGGGGTAGACGTCGCAGGTGACGTCCATCCCCTCGGCCCGCAGCGCGGCGATGCGCGGCAGGGTGCGCTCGGTGCGTCCCCAGGCGTACCGGCCCGCGGTCTTGTGGTGCGAGACGTGCAGCGCCGCGCCGCTGCGCCGGGAGATCTCGATCGCCTCCTCCAGCGCCTCCTCCACGCGGGACATCTCGTCACGCAGGTGGGTGACGTACGGCTTGCCGTGCCGGGCGGCCACCGCGGCCAGCGCCACGACCTCGTCGGTCCCGGCGTACGAGCCGGGGGTGTAGATGAGGCCGGTGGACAGCCCGGCCGCGCCCTGCGACAGGGACGCGTCGAGCAGCGCGCACATCGTGCGCAGCTCGGCGGGCCGGGCGGGCCGGTCGACCGGGCCGAGCACGCCCGCCCTGAGCGTGCCGTGGCCGACCAGCGAGGCCAGGTGGTTGGCCCGGGGCACCCGCGCGTGCGCGGCGGCGAAAGCCGCGAAGTCGGCGTACATGCCGACGTCGCCGCCGAAGGTGATCCGCGCCTCGGCGCGCATGGCCGGCAGCCGCTCCGGCAGGGCAGGGAACAGGCCGGACCCGCAGTTGCCGCAGATCTCGGTGGTGACGCCCTGCAGCACCGACGCCCGCACCAGCGCCCTGCCGGAGCCGTCGTCTGCGCCGCCGCCGGACGGGCCGAGCAGCGTGACGCCGTCGGAGTGCGTGTGCACGTCGACGAACCCGGGGGAGACGACGCGCCCGCGCGCGTCGATCACCTCCGTCGCGCCGCCCGTGCGGGGGGCCTCGCCCGGGGCCAGCACGGTCAGCCGCCCGGCGGCCACGCCGACGTCGGCGGGCCGTCCGGGGCGGCCCGTGCCGTCCACCAGCAGGCCGCCCCGCACGAGCAGGTCGAAGCCGGTCACCGGACCTGCCCGAGGAAGGTGCGCAGCCGCTCGTGGCGGGGCGCGGAGAGCACCTCGCGCGGGTCGCCGCGCTCGACGATGACGCCGTCGTCCATGAACACGAGCTGGTCGCCGACCTCGCGGGCGAAGTTCATCTCGTGCGTGACGACCATCATGGTCATGCCGGTCGCCGCCAGGTCCCGCATGACGGCCAGCACCTCCTGCACCAGCTCGGGGTCGAGGGCGCTGGTCGGCTCGTCGAACAGCATCAGGCTGGGCCGCATGGCGAGGCTGCGGGCGATGGCCACCCGCTGCTGCTGGCCCCCGGACAGCTGGGCCGGGTAGTGGTGGGCGCGGTCGGCCAGGCCGACCCGCTCGAGCAGCTCCTCCGCCTGCCGCCTGGCCTGGGCGGCGCGCGTGCCCAGCACGGTGACCGGCCCCTCCATGACGTTCTCGATCGCGGTGCGGTGCGGGAACAGGTGGAAGCGCTGGAACACCATGCCGATGCCGCGCCGCTGCCGGGACAGCTCGGCCGGGCGCAGCGCGTGCAGCCGGCCGCCGCGCTCGGCGTAGCCCATCAGCTCGCCGTTCACCCAGATCCGCCCCGAGTCGATCGTCTCCAGGCGGTTGACGCAGCGCAGCAGGGTCGACTTGCCCGACCCCGACGGGCCGACGATGCACACCACCTCGCCGGCGGGGACGTCGAGGTCGATGCCCTTGAGCACCTCCAGCGCGCCGAACCGCTTGCGGACCGCGCGGACGCGCACCATCGGCTGGTCGAGACCGCTGTGCTTACTGATTCGCTCGCGCCGCTCGCTCATGAGGGCTCCTTCTGCAGGGGCCGCAGGTTGCGGCGGACCCGGGAGGACAGCCGCACGTGGCCGCGTTCGAACCGCTTCTCCACGAAGTGCTGGCCGACGCTCGCGATCGTGGTGAGCACGACGTACCAGATCGAGGCGACCACGAGCATCGCGATGACCTCGAAGTTGCCGAGGTAGATGCGCTGCGCCACGGTCAGCAGCTCGGCCCCCGCGATCACCGAGACCATCGAGGTGGTCTTCAGCATCGAGATGAACTGGTTGCCCGTCGGCGGGATGATCACCCGCATGGCCTGCGGCAGCACCACGCGGCGCAGCACCTGCCGGTGCGACATGCCGAGCGACTCGGCCGCCTCCCGCTGGCCGGGGTCGACGGAGCGGATGCCGGCGCGGACGATCTCCGCCATGTACGCGCCCTCGTTGATGGCCAGGCCGAGCAGCGCCGCGGTGAACGGCGTGATGACCTCGTTGGCCTGCCATTCGATCAGCTTGGGCCCGCCGAACGGGACGCCGATCGCGAAGGTCGGGAAGACCAGCCCGATGTTGAACCAGAAGATGAGCTGCACCAGCAGCGGCGTGCCGCGGAAGAACCACGTGTAGAGCGCGGAGGTGCCGCGCAGCACGGGGTTGTCCGACAGCTGCATGACGGCGGCGAGCACCCCGAGCACCAGGCCGATGGCCATGGACAGCACGGTGAGCTGGACGGTGACCCACAGACCGCCGAGGATCCTGCCGTCGGTCAGGTAGGCGACGATGACGTCCCAGTGCAGGTTCTCGTTGACGATGACCGTGTAGGCCAGCCAGACCAGGAAGAGGAGGGCGGCGGCCGCCCCGAGCCACCGGCCGGGACGCACGGGACGCACGGCCTCGATCGGCAGCTCGGCGGCGGCCTCCTGCTCCCGGGTCACTTCCACGGCTGGGTGTTGACCAGCACGCCGTCGACGGCGTTGGCCGTCACGCCGTACTCGTCGAGCACGGCCTTGTAGCCGCCGTCGGCCTGGAGCTCCTCCATCGCCTTGGCGACCGCGTCGCGCAGCGCCGTCTTGCGCTTGTCGATGGCGATGCCCCACGGCCCGGCGTCGTACTGCTCGGGCAGCACGTCGTACTTGCCGGTGTCCTTGGCGTACATGACGGCGACGGGGTAGTCCACGATCGTGGCGGACGCGCGCCCGGAGTCGATCGAGAGCAGGCCGGTGGGGGCGTCCTCGCTCTGCATGATCTTCATCTTCGTGGCGCACTTCTCGTTCTGCTTCTCGCCGATGGCGAGGTTGGAGCTGCCCTTGGCCAGCACCACCGTGCGGCCGCACAGGTCCTCGAGGTTCTTGATGCCGTCGGGGTTGCCCTTCTTCACCATGATGGCGCCGCCGGCGTTGAAGTAGTCGACGAAGTCGACCGCCGCGCGCCGCTCCTCGGTGTCGCTCATCGAGGACATCACGATGTCCCAGCGCCCGCCCTGCAGGCCGGGGATGAGCCCGTCGAAGGCCGCGTTGGTGATCGAGAACTTCAGCCCGAGCTTGGCCGCGATGGCCGCGCCGAGATCGGGGTCGACCCCGGTGAGCTCCTGGGTGCCCTCCTTGTACATCTCCATCGGGGGGTAGCCCTCCGACGTGGCGACCCGCAGCGTGCCCGTCTTGCGCACGTCCTCGGGGACCAGGTCTTTCGCGGTCTTGCCCGTCGTCGCCGCCGCGTTCTCGCCCGCGGCGGTCCCGGACGACGAACGCCCGCAGCCGCCGGCGAGCGCCGACACCATCAGCGCGCCAACTATGGCCACATAAAGGCGCTTTGTCATGGAACCTCCTGTTTTGCGAACGATTGAGCTTATGCTGGCGACGGGAGGTAACGGCTGTAACACTCGTGAACGCTTGCGGGTCTGAGCATCGAAGATTTCGATGCTCGTGGGCAGGCGCCGGGCACACGCCGAGTTCGAGGGGCCGCGGAAGGCCGGCCGGGGACACGCGGCCACGTACGTCACCTGGCCCGACTATTGGGAACCGCAGGGCGGCTCGGGGCGCCCCGCGCCTCAGCGCTGTGCCTCAGCGCTGTGCCTCAGCCGCCGGCGTTGTGCGCCGGGCGGGAGGCGGACGCCGCGGGCCGCACGACCGCGACCCGGGCCCGCTGGACGCCGTGCTTGCCCGCCGGGCGCGCCATGGCGGTCCAGCCCACCGCGCCCGCGGCGAGGGCCGCCACCAGCGTGAGCCACCCGAGGGCCCGCCCCGCGCGCAGGCCGTACCCGCAGGCGAGCCAGTACAGCGAAAGCAGCAGCCTCGCCCGGCCGCGTGCGCTGCCCAGCCGCCGCATCTCCATCGCGCCGAACGCGAAGTCGGCCGCCACCCGCGCGTCGTCGACGCCCGGCCGCAGCCGCTCGTACACGGCCGCCAGGCGCGCCGGGTCGGGTGCGGCGCCGGGTGCGCTGTCCGCGGCGGGGACGGCGGTGCGCCCATCCGCCTCCGGCGGCCAGCCCCGCCACAGGTGCTCGTCGGCGATGACCCGGCGGCGGCTCCACCACCGCACGGGCGGCCAGCCCAGCCGCAGCCCGAGCCCGCCCGGCGGCGCGGCGAACAGGCACTCCCGCAGACGCAGGCCCTCGGGGCGGCGCAGCCCGCCGAGACCGCACCCGCGCAGGTCGGCCCCGGTCAGCGTGAGCACGTCCGCGTCGAGGCCGTCGAGCGAGGTCACGCGCAGCCGCCCGGCGCGACGGGTGACGGCGGACGGCCCGGCCAGCGTCGCGTTCCGCAGGTCGACCTCGGCGTCGGACAGCCGCGCGGTGAGCCGTGCGAGCACGGCCGAGCGCAGCACCACCCGGCACCCGCCGGTGCCGGTGCCGGTGTCGAGGTGCAACGAGGCGCGGGCCCGCACGCCCGCCAGCGACAGCCGCCGCGCGATCCGCATCGGGCCGAGGTAGGCCGCCCCCTCGAAGCGGGCCCCCTGGAAGTCGGCGCCCGACTCCCAGCCCGAGCCGCGGAAGGAGACGGCCCGGTGGAACCGGGCCCCGCGGAATGCGGCGTCCCCGTGGATGACGGCCGCGTCGAACGTGGCGAACCCGTGGAACCGCGTGCCCTGGAACGACGCCGTCCCCGTCCTTCCCGGAGGCGCCCCACCGAACGGTGCCCCGCCGAACCGTGCCCCGCCGAACCGTGCCTCGCTGAACAGGGCGTCGCCGCGCACCGTGACCCGGTCGAAGGCGGCGTGGCCGCCCACTTGGGCGTCGTGCAGGGACAGCTCGCGCAGGAACCGGGCCTGGCGGAAGGAGAGGTTGCGCAGGAACCGGGCTCCGTAGAACGAGGCGAGACGCTCGAAACGGGCGTGGTCGAAGGTCGCGTCACCGGCGAAGACGACCTCGGCGAAGCGGGCCGGGCCGGGGAAGACCGCGTGGTCGAACCTGGCCCGGCCGAGACGGCGCTCCACGCCGTCGAGAACCCGCGTGAGCAGGTCCTCCGGCAGGACGGTGCCGCGCAGGTCGAGGGACTGACCCGGCACCAGGCCCCGCAGGACCCCGGCCGACTCGACCGGCGTGAGGTGCGCCAGGCACCTGCCGTACGGTGCGCAGGCGACGCCGAGGCACTCGGGCACGGCGTCGCAGGTTCTCCAGACCACGTCGAGCGGAGCGATCCGCGACCGGGGTGTCATGGCAACGTCATACCCGATGTCCCATCTCGGGACGTTAAAGCGTGATGGATAGGTAACACTGTGTATCGATCGCGATCGCCCCGGGGGCTCGCCGGCGGCCGTTTGCCCTGGCGGGCCAGGGGTACCCGACGTGCATGTCTGAGCAGCCGAACTCCACACCGCCACCGCAGACGCAGCAGTATCCCGGCCGGACGGGCGAGATGACGCCCGAGCCCAGGGACGAGATGCGCGACTACACCGGACGCGACCTGCTGGCCGGCAAGCGCGCGCTCGTCACCGGCGGCGACTCCGGCATCGGGCGGGCCGTGGCCGTGGCGTTCGCCAAGGAGGGGGCGGACGTCGCGATCGCGTACCTGACCGAGCACGAGGACGCCGAGCACACCAGGAAGCTGGTGGAGCAGGAGGGGCGCCGCTGTGTGACCATCCCGGGCGACCTCGCCGATCCCCGCCACTGCGAGGAGGTCGTCGAGCGCACGGTCCGCGAGCTCGGCGGGATCGACGTGCTGGTGAACAACGTGGCCACGCAGACCCCCGTGCAGTCGCTGGAAGAGCTGCCGGACGAACAGTGGGAGCGCACCTTCGCCGTCAACATCCACAGCTACTTTCGCGTCACCAAGGCCGCGCTGCGGCACATGCCCGAGGGCGGATCGATCGTGAACACCTCGTCGATCAACGGGCTGCGCGGCAACAAGCAGCTGATCGACTACTCCGCGACCAAGGGCGCGATCAACGCGTTCACCTACTCGATGGCCCAGGTGCTGGTCGAACGGGGGATCAGGATCAACGCCGTGGCTCCCGGGCCGGTCTGGACGCCGCTCATCCCGGCCACGTTCCCGGAGGAGAAGGTGGACAAGTTCGGTCAGCAGGTCCCGATGGGCCGCCCGGCGGACCCGGACGAGATCGCTCCCTCGTACGTGTTCTTCGCCGCCAACCGGCTGTCGTCGTACTACACGGGAGAGGTCCTCGCCCCGATCGGCGGCGAGACGCTGCCCGGGTGAGGGCGCCCGAGCATGCCGAAGGGCCGCCCGGGGTCGTCCCGGGCGGCCCTTCGGCTCCGTTCACCCGTTGTCGCTCAGGCGGCGGCTCTGGTCCTGCAGCTCGTCGATCAGCTTGGAGGCCTCGGCCTTGCTGAGTCCCTCCGGCACGTCCCGCCCGGCCTCCCTGGCCAGCGTGCGCAGGTAGGACTCCTGCGGCGCGGTCATCGGCTCGTCCCCCGTCGCCCACTCCTCGGGGTCCTTCTCCACCGGTCCTCGGTCCATGACTCCTCCATTGTCGAACTGCCGTTCGCTCTACCCGTCGTCGTGGCCCGTAACCTGGCTCACCGCGCCGCCGGATGGCGCAGGTAGCGGGCCCGGGTGAGCTCGGAGTCGCCGGGCTCCGACCGCCGCCGCAGCATCCGCGTGGCCAGCACGGCGCCCGTGGCACAGCCCGCGGCCAGCGCCGCCGCGGCGGCGAACACCGAGCCGGTCCGGGTGGACGGAGGCTCCGGCCGTACGGCCCGGGCCCGCCAGGCGCGCAGCCACATCGCCTCGGCCGCCGCGTCGAGGAGATAGGCGGGCCGGATGCGGCCCGCGGGCACGTAGACCAGATCGACGGCGAGCAGCGCCGCCGCCGTGGCCATGCCGAGACGGCGCGCGTGGTCGGCGCCGCCGGGCGCGGACGCGGCGCGGACCTGTGTCCAGCCGATCCCGACGAGCAGCCCGGCGACGGTGCGTTCCAGCCACCGGTCGGTCTTCGCGCCGAACACCTTCTCGAAGCTCGGCATGTGCAGGAGCGGCCACAGCCCGCCCGCGATGTTGAAGAGCCCATGGGCGCGGGCCAGAGCCGCCGCGCTCCTGTCGTCCCGGATCGTCATAGGCCGACGATGCCCGGCCGCAAAACGGACAAACCGCGCTCGGTTCGGCCTGCAGTCCGGGGGTAGGCGCACATCGAGCAGCAGCGGAGGAGGGCGCCATGCCAGGAAATTTCAAGATTCGGCCACTCGGGGGAGCGTCGGGCTGCCTCATGATGATCGTCATCTCGATCGTCGCGTCGATCCTGCTCACGATCCTGGTGAATGTCCTGATCCGCTGACACGTTCCGCACCCGCCGGTGCGACGCGCTGTAATTGCATTACCCGAAAAGCGCATTCCGGTTGGCATAATTTGAGTATCGGGCGGAGAAACGCGAAGTCGCCCACACAATGCGATTTCGTGCGATGACAGATGAAACAATTCGCCTATATGATCGCCGACCGTGGCTGAAAGCGATCTTTCGAGCCCGTCCCTTGTCGATGATCTGTACTTTGTCCTGCACGACGATGTGACGGGTCATCCGTTGCTTCATCCCCGGCTCACGGGCCTGGCGCTGGCCGGCGCGGTCCTCGCCGAGCTGATGCTCGCCGAGCGCGTGGCGTTCGACCTCACCTCGAACCCCGAGCGCCTCCACGCGACGGTCCGGGAGGCAACGGGGGACCCGCTCACCAGCTCGGTGCTCGGTCACGTCATCGCCGAACCGCACCACCCGGTCGGCACGTGGCTGCGCTTCTTCGCCCGGACGATCTACGCCGACGTCACCGCCCGGATGATCGTCGCGAACCTGCTGAAGCCCCCGGTCAGGCACCTGCTGAAGCAGCAGCCCGCGGCCCCGGCGGACATCAACACGGCCGCGTGGCCGCTCGCCCGGCTGAACCTCGCCGTGCAGCGGCGCAAGCCGCCGGCGGTCCGGGACTGCGTCCTGCTGGGGCTCCTGGCCGCGGCCGGCTGCGCGCAGCGGGTCCTGTCCGAGCACGATCCCCGGTTCGTGGCCGCCGTGACCGCCACGCTCCCCGCAGCCCTGCAGCGACTCATCGCCCAGACCAAGGTCGCCGTCGGCGAGGCTGTCATCAGCCGCCGGTGACCTCCGACCCCCTCACACGGAGTTCCAGGTGTCCCTCACAGAGCAACGGCCCAGCGTCGTCAACGCCGCACTGGCCGAGGACCGGCTCGGCGTGCCGTCCATCGTGTTCTTCGTCATCTCCGCGGCGGCGCCGCTGATGGTCGTCGCGGGTTCGGTCCCGACGGCGTACACGGTGACGGGCGTCATCGGCGTCCCGTTCGCGTTCCTGCTGCTGGGCGCCGTCTTCGCGCTCTTCGCCGTCGGATACGTGACCATGGCACGGCACGTGGTGAACGCGGGCGCCTTCTACGCCTACGCCGCCCAGGGGCTCGGCCGGACCCAGGGAGTCGCGACCGCGTGGGTGGCGCTGCTGGCCTACAACGCGCTGCAACTCGGCCTCTACGGCATCATCGGGTCGGCCGCCGAGCCGCTGCTCGTCGGCTGGTTCGGCGGCTCGCCCCCGTGGTGGGTGATCGCGCTCGTGGCCTGGACGCTGACCGGCCTGCTCGGGCTGCTGCGGGTGGACGTCAACGGGAAGATCCTGTCCGTGCTGCTGATCAGCGAGATCGCCATCGTGCTGCTGTTCGACCTCGGCGACGTGACGCACGCGGGCGCGGGCGGGATCAGCTTCGAGGGCTTCAGCCCCGGCGCGCTGTTCGTGCCCGGCGTGGGCGCGGCGCTCGCCACCGTCGTCGCGGGCTTCGCCGGCATCGAGTCGTCGGTGGTCTTCGCCGAGGAGTCCAAGGACCGCCACCGGACCGTGCCGATCGCCACCTACCTGGGCATCGCGATCATCGCCCTGCTGTACTCGTTCTCCGCCTGGGCGCAGACGGTGCCGACCGGGCCGGACGGGATCGTCAAGGCCGCCTCGGAGCAGGGGACCGAGCTCATCTTCAACCAGGCCGCCGCACACCTGGGCTCCGCCGTCTCGACGATCGGCTCGGTGCTGTTCGTGACCAGCAGCATCGCCTGCATGATCGCCTTCCACAACACCACGGCCCGCTACATCTTCGCCCTGGGCCGGGAGAACGTCCTGCCCTCGATCTTCGGCCGTACGTCCGCCCGCACGGCCGCTCCGATCGCCGGCTCGCTGCTGCAGACGGTGCTCGGGCTGATCGTGATCACCGTGTACGCGATCTCCGGCCTCGACCCGGTCACCAAGATGTTCTTCATCTTCGGCACATTCGGCGGTCTCGGGCTGCTGACCCTGCTCACCGTCACCTCGATCTCGGTGATCGTGTTCTTCTCCCGTGATCCGCGGGGGGAGACGACCTGGCGCACCCGCATCGCCCCGGCGCTGGCGATCCTGGCGCTCTGCGTGATCATCGGCCTCACCCTGGTCAACTTCGACACGGTCCTCGGAGTCGAGCCCGACTCGATCCTCCGCTGGATCCTGCCTGGCATCTTCGTCGTCGCGATCATCCTCGGCCTCGTCTGGGGCCGGGTGCTGAAGTCGATCCGGCCCGAGGTGTACGCCAACATCGGACTGGGCGCGCAGGCAGTCGGCGGGGGCGTGAAATGACGGTCGAGATCACCCGGATGACGGACGCGGACGCCGCCGGCGGGCTCATCGCCGACACCTTCCACGTCGACGAGATCACCAGATGGCTCGTCCCGCGGGTGGAGGACCGCCTGCCCATGCAGCGGCGGTTCTTCACCATGTGGGCCGGGCACGCGCTGGAGCACGGCGACGTGTACGGCATCCACGAATCGGGTGAACTGGCCGGTGTGGCGGTCTGGTTCGCCGCGCCGTTCCCCGAGATCCCCGGAGAGCAGGAGGCCATCGCGTCCTTCGCGGGCGACAACGCCGAACGCTACCGCGTCCTCGGAGAGCTGATGGACAAGCTCCACCCCCATGAGCCGCACCACTTCCTGGCGTTCATCGCCCTGGAGCGGGGCAGGACCGGCCGCGGCCTCGGCAGCCTGCTGCTGGAGGAGCACCACCGCAGGCTCGACGCCGAAGGGATCCCGGCCTACCTCGAGGCCAGCAGCGAGGCGAGCCGGCGGCTCTATCTCCGCCACGGCTACACCGACATGCCGGAGCTGCTCCGGATTCCCGGCGGCCCGGTCATGTATCCCATGTGGCGGGAGCCCCGCTCGTCCGGTCAGGCCGGATAGCACCCGCCGGTGGGGACGGGACGGTCGGCCGCTCAGCCGCCGCCCGTCTCCTCGGCGCGGGTGGACACGTACGCCCCCCGCCCCTCGATCGTGTACACGAGGCCCTCGCCGCTGAGCACCTCCACGGCGCGGCGCACGTCCTCGGGGGCGACTCCCTGCTCGCGCACGAGGCGCTCCTCCGGCGGCAGCGGGCGGTCGGGTTCGATGCGGCCCCGCACGATCTCCTCGCGGAGCATCGCCGCGAGCCTCCGGTAGGCCGGGACCGGCTTCTGGGGATCGTTGGTGACGGACACGCCCCACCCCTGCCCGGCCCGTCCCTCTCCAA
This sequence comes from Microbispora sp. ZYX-F-249, assembly GCF_039649665.1. Taxonomy (NCBI): domain Bacteria; kingdom Bacillati; phylum Actinomycetota; class Actinomycetes; order Streptosporangiales; family Streptosporangiaceae; genus Microbispora; species Microbispora maris. The sequence goes on from NZ_JBDJAW010000012.1 coordinate 48,591, forward strand.
CCCTCGCCCTCGGCCGCGTCCCGAGGGGTGCCCTGCCGGTACACCGCCCCTCGACCGGGCCGCCGAGGGCTACCGGGCCATGGACGAACGCCGCGCCGTCAAGGCGCTGCTCCGGCCCTGACCGGGCACCGTCCCTCCGGCCGTCATCGGGCGGGCTCGGCGTCCCGATCGGCCGCGGGTTCCGGCCGGGGCGAGCGCAGCGCCGGTGCTGCGAGGGCCACGAACAACGCGAGCACGGCGGGCACCAGCAACGCGTACGGGAGGGTGACGGCCTCGGCCAGGCCGCCGATGAGAACGGGCCCGGTGAGGAAACCGGTGTAGCCGAGGCTCGCCACGGCGGCGAGCGCACGGCCCGACTGGGCGGGGTCGCGGTGCCCGGCGGCCGAGAACACCTGGGGGACGATGCACGACAGGCCCGCGCCGAACAGCCCGAACCCCACCACCCCGGCGACGGGGTGACCGACGAGGATCCCGGCCGCGAGACCCACCCCGGCCAGCCCTCCGCAGCAGCGGACCAGCGTGACCGGCCCGAGCCGGGCGGCGAGACGGTCCCCGGCGAACCGGCCGGCCGTCATCATGATCGAGAACGCGGCGTACGCGGCGGCGGCGAAGCCGGGGGAGGAGCCCAGGTTGTCGCGCAGGTAGACCGAGCCCCAGTCGGCCGAGGCGCCCTCTCCGACGAGGCAGCAGAAGGCCAGGACGCCGAGGAACAGCACGGCGCTGTTGACACGCCGCCGCCGTGCCGGGCCGGCCGCGGGGGACGCGACCGGCGCCGCTTCTCGCGCCGGGTCGTCCCGGACGGCCCAGCGCGCGCTCAGCAGGGCGATCAGCAGGATCACCGCGCCCATCGCGGCGAAGGTCACTCCCGGGCTCACCCCGGCGTGGGCGAACAGACCGCCTGCCGACGCCCCCGCGAACCCGCCGACGCTGAACACCGCGTGGAAGGACGACATGATCGGTTTGCCGTAGGCCCGCTCGACCACGACGGCGTTGGCGTTCATGGCCACGTCGAGGGTGCCGTGCACCGCGCCGAACGCGAACAGGGACAGCGCGAGCGCCGGGAGGTTCGGCATGTAGGCGGGGATCACCAGGACGAGCCCCTGGACGAGGGCCATCGGCAGCATGGTCCGGTAGCTGCCGTGCCGGTCCACCAGCCGGCCGACGACCTGCATGCCGGTGATGGCGCCGGCCGCGATGCCGAGCAGTCCCAGGCTGAGCGCGCCGTCGCTGAGCCGCAGGTCCGCCTTGATGGCGGGAATCCTGCTGGTCCACGTGCCGATGGCCATGCCGGACAGCAGGAACAGTCCGTAGACGGCCACGCGCGCGCGTAGGAGCGCCGGGTGGGCGGGGGCGGACAGGGCAGCAACCATGTCGTGCTCCTCGGGGGCACTGGAGGTTCGGAGTGGAAGGTTCTTCTGTGCAGGCCCGGGCGGGGCGTGACCGGGGTGAAGGGCCGGGGCGTGACCGGGGTGAAGGGCCGAGGTGAAGGGCCGGGGTGAAGGTCCGGTGGACGGCGCGGCGGGCCGAGGCCCGCTGCTGCGTGGACGGCCCGTGCCGAATGGTGGTGGCGCGCTGTGCGAACGCTCACATGTGGCGTTCGCGGCGCGCTGCCATGAGGCGGAGGCCGGGTGTTAGGGCGGGCGGGGGAGTGGGGTGGTCGTCTGGTTCGCGTCCGCCCCGGGCCTGTACGGCGCGGACGTGAGCCTGGGCGGAGCGTGCTCGGGGAGGGCGACGCTCAGGTGACGGGGCTGGAATCGGTGGTCGAGACGGGAGCCGAGGCGGGGACGGTCCTCACGGTCACTCCGGCGGCGGTGAGCGCGTCGTGCTGGTCCCGGGGGATGCCCTCGTCGGTGACCACCACGTCGAGCCGGTCGAGGCCGCAGACCGCGCCGAAGGCCGTGCGGGTGAACTTGCCCGAGTCGCACACGACGACGACCCGGCGCGCCGAGGCGATCGCGGCCTGCTTGATCGCCACTTCGGGCAGGTCGTGCGCGGTCAGGCCGTGCTCGGCCGACAGGCCGCAGCAGCCGATCACCGCGGTGTCGAACCGGAGGGCCCTGATCGAGGTCTCGGTGAGCGGCCCGACGAAGTTCAACTCCCCGTGCCGCACCTCCCCGCCGGGCAGGACGAGGCGGACGCGGGGGGCGCCCGTCAGTTCCTGAGCCGCCTGCAGTGCCAGCGGCAGGACGGTCAGGCGGCGCTCGCGCACGGCGCGGGCGACTTCGAGCGCGGTCGTGCCGCCGTCCAGCAGCACGGCCTCGCCGTCGGCCAGCAGGGCGGCGACCTCCGCGCCGATGCGGCGCTTGGCGTCGATCGCCTCCCGTTCTCGCACGCCGAAGGGCGGTTCCTCGCCGCGCAGCAGCAGGCTCAGCGCACCACCGCGGACGCGCCGGACCACTCCCTGCTGGGCGAGCTCGTCGAGGTCGCGCCGGATGGTCATCTCCGACACGCCGTACGCCAGCGCCAGTTCTGCCACGGAGACGCTGTCGGAGGTGCGCAGCGCGTTCATGATGGCCCGGATCCGGTCGGCACTTTCCATGTGTGCATTTGAACACACTGGATGTGCGAAAGCAAATAAATCTACTTTGTAAAGGTGGCACACTGGGCACATGCGCGCGAGCCGGTTGCTGTCCCTGCTGCTCCTGCTGCAGACCCGCGGCAGGATGACCGCCACGGAAATCGCCGAAGAGCTCGAAGTGTCGGTTCGCACGGTCTACCGCGACGTCGAGGCACTGTCGGCCGCCGGCGTGCCCGTCTACGCGGATCGCGGGCCGCTCGGCGGATACCGGCTGCTCGACGGCTACCGCACGCGCCTCAACGGGCTCACCGTGGAGGAGGCGTCGTCCCTGTTCCTGGCCGGCCTGCCGGGCCCGGCCGCCGAGCTGGGGCTCGCCGACTTCGCCGCGGCGGCGGAGCTGAAGCTGCTGGCCGCGCTGCCGCCCGAGCCGCGATCCCACGCGGCCAGGATGCGGGAGAAGTTCCACCTCGACGTGCCGGGCTGGTACCGGGGGGCCGACGAGGCGCCGTTCCTCACGGAGGTCGCGGAGGCCGTCTGGGAGGAGCGGGCGCTGCGGCTGCGCTACCGCCGGTGGGGGCCGACCGAGGTCGATCGGCTGGTGCATCCCTACGGCCTGGTGCTCAAGGGCGGATCCTGGTACCTCGCCGCCGCCTGCGACGGCACGGTGCGCACCTACCGCGTGAGCCGGATCATCGAGGCCGAGGTGCTGCCCGAGCGCTTCGACCGGCCGCCGGACTTCGACCTCGCCGAGTTCTGGCGCGGCTTCGCCGCGGAGTTCGCCGCACGCATGTACACGGCCGAGGCGGTGGTACGGCTCGCGCCGGGAGCCGAGGACCTGCTGCGGTACACCCTCGGCCGCGACGTCGTCGACAAGGCGCTGGCGGACGGGCAGCCGGAGCCCGGCGGCTGGACCTGGCTGACGCTGCCGATCGAGTCCCTCACGCACGCCCGGTGGCTGTTCCTGCGGATGGGCGCCCTCATCGAGGTGCTGGAGCCGGCCGGGCTGCGCGCGCTGATGGCCGAGGCCGTCGCCGACCTGTCCCGCGTGTACGGCGTGGCCCCCGACGGCTGAGCCCTCACCGGAGGTTCCGCGGCCAGGCCCACGCCCTGTCGTCGACCGCCAGAAAAGGCGCACCGGCCACTGCCGCGGGGGAGACCCCGGTGAACGCCACGACGTCCCGGTGCAGATGCGACTGGTCGGTGTAGCCGCAGTCCGCCGCGGCACCGGCCGCGTCCTGCCCGGCGGCCAGACGGTGGACGGCGTGGTCGAAGCGGACCAGTTTCGCGGCACGCTTGGGCTGCAGCCCGATCTGCGAGCGGAACCGGGACCACAGGCGCTTACGGCTCCAGCCGAGTTCGGCCGCCAGCCGGTCGACGCGGACCCTGCCGCGACCGGCGACGATCCGGTGCCAGGCCCAGGCCACCTCGGGGTCCACGGGCGTCCCCGCCTCACGCCGGCGGGCGAGCAGCGCCTCGGTCAGCGCGAAGCGATCCTCCCAGGAGGACAGGCCGCCCAGCCGCTCGCCGATCCGCGCCGCCTCCCGGCCCCACAGGTCCTCAAGAGCCACGACGGCGCCGTCCAGGTCGGCCGGGCGGACACCCAGGACCGCGCGTGCGACCACTGGGGACAGACGCACCTGCACGCACTCGAAGGCCTCCGCCCGCCGCACCCGGGCCGGCCCGAACGCGAGTCCCGCGACGAGACTCCCGCGCCGCTGCCGCCCGGCGTCGTCGACGACGACCGGACCGGCGCCGAACACCAGAGCCAGCGTCACGGCCGGGTGCGGGATCAGCCGGAGGCCGGCCGGGGTCATGCCCCGGTCGCGGAACCCGGCCATGGTAACCCCGGCCATCCGGCCGGGCCGTGCCGGGCGTGCGACGTCCCACACCGCCGCGTCGTCGTGACGTACGCGCACGCCGGAACCCATGACCCGATGCTAGACGCCGGGGGGAAGGTCCGTTGTGGGGCGGCATGCCGCACGAAAGCCGGGGATGCGTTCGCCATCCTTCGCCGGGCTGGGCCGGCGATGAAGCCGGCCACGCGACGTCGTCGACCGCGAGCCACGGCGCGACGGCCAGGGCCGTGGGCGTGAGCCCGGCAAACGTCGTGACCTCGCGGTGCAGGTGGGACTGGTCGACATAGCCGCTCTCGGCGGCAACGCGGGCGGCAGTGTGGCCCGCCGCGAGCAGGTGGGCGGCGTGGTCGAAGCGCACCAGCCGGGCGGCGCGTTTTGGGTGTGATGCCGAGCTGGGACCGGAAGCGGGACCACAGGCGCTTGCGGCTCCAGCCGACCTCGTCCGCCAGGCCGTCGACCCGCACCCGCCCCCGGCTGGTGAGCGTCCGCCGCCAGACGTAGGCGACCTGCGGATCGACCGGTGGGTGGGCGCCCAGCCGCCATCTAGGCATCAGGGGTCACGGGTTGTCGGCGGTCGTTGCCGTGAAGCGCAGCAGTAGTTCGCTGGTCGTCTCGGGCGCTTCCATCATGGGGAGGTGCCCGACGCCGGGCAGCAGCTCGACCCGTGCGTTCGGCACCGCGTCGTACCGGTGCGCCGACGACGGCTCCCAACGGGGGTCGGCAGAGCCGAAGATCACCTGAACGGGGACCCGGAGGGCGGCCAGGCGCTCGGGCACGCTCCGTGCGGCGATGTAGGCGGTGTTGCGGCGCAGGACCGTTCTCATCACGCGGTAGGTGATGCTCCGTACGTCGGCGACCACGTCGTCCGGGAGGTCCACCGGGCGGACGGCCGTCGCACTGATCCCCTTGCGGATCATCGCATCCGAACGCCTCGGCCACAGGAGCGGGCCCAACGGCGGGGCCAGCAGGAGCCGAAGGACGAACGGCTGCCGAAGGAGCGCATCCGGGCTCGGGCCGCTACTGATCAGTGCAAGCGAACCCACGAGGTCGGGACGTTGTTCGGCAAGCGCGGTGGCGACGTAGCCGCCGCTGGAGTGCCCGGCCACGGCGACGTGACGAAGGCCGAGGTCGTCCAGCAGCGCCGCCACCTGGCCCGCCTGCGCGGGCACGTCGTAGGACGGCGCGGGCGGGGACTGGCCGCAGCCCGGCAGGTCGACCCGGATGAGGTGATGGTGGGCGGCCAGTGCCGGGACCATCGGGCTCCAGAAGCCGCTTGAGGCCCCCGATCCGTGGATGAGCAGCAACGGCGGCGCCTGCCGCGGGCCGTCATGGACCACGTGCATCCGATGGGAGTGCTCGATGTCGTACTCACTCATGCGGAGACTATGCACGGGCGGTCGACTATCCATCTTGGACAAATGTTCCCGCAGAGTAGATGACCGACGGTGCCACCCCTCAGCCGCGTCACCAACCTCCCCGGGGAGTGCACCCAGCGGTTCGCCCGATACTCCGGCTCATTTCCGCCTCGTTCAGCCGTCGCGCGTGCCGTCCAGGTCTGGATCGCGGCCACGACGGGTGCGGTGGGCAACGCGGCAGGCCCCCGATGAACGGGCGCGGCAGCTTACCGTCGACCCGGCCCCGCAGGCGCTGCTGGTGTGGGGCCCGTGCCAGGCGATGACGTGAAATCGAGCGCATGCGCCGAGAGCGGGAGTCAGTCCTGCCGGGTGTGCCAGGGTTTGCTCGGCTGGGTGGGGCGTACACGAGCGCCGATCTTGACCGCGTACACCGGCCGGCCGCCGGGGACGGGCCCGAGGTAGGTGTGCCCGGTGGTGTGGCACCAGGCGGGCAGGTCCAGGGGTGCGGCCGGGTCGGTGGCGATGATGTGCACGACGCGGCCGGGTCGCAGACCGTCGATGGCGGCGCGCAGGCGCAGCAGGAGGGTGACGCACAGCAGCCCGGTGCCGTCGACGATCAGGTCGGCTTCGGCGGGCGCCTGGTGATGGGTCATTCGCTCATCCTCCTCGACGGCCTCCTCGACCCCCGAGACCGTCGGCCACGGTTGAGGCCGGGACGTTGAGGATCGCGTCGAACGCTTCGAGGACGGGAGTGTGCAGGTAGGCGCTCTGTATCCGGATACGGTCGGGACCCGGGGCGAGGCCGGCGTCACCGGGGATGCCGGGGCGTGCCCGGCGCAGATCGGCGAGGCCGAGCCCGAGACCGGCATCGGCGAACGCGGCCTCGACACTGCCCTGCTCGGGCGGCTCCAGCTCGGTGTTCTCGACGGTGAAACCGAAGCGCGCGTTCTCGTCCGGGCGCATGTCGGCGGTGTGCCCGGCGATGCTCGTCAGCGCGAGTGCGACGTAGTCATCCCCCAGGGAGCGGTGCAGATGCTGTCCCATGGGCAGCCCGGTGAGGTGACCGTGGAAAGACACCGGCGTCTTCTGGATGTGGGCGTTGTGGGCCGCCAGCACAACGCGGGTCCCGGGGGCGAAGCGCTGCAGGTGCCACAGGACGGAACCGGCCATGTAGACGTCCCGGGCCGAGGTGTCGGCGGTCAGACCGGTGCCGGCGTACAGGCCGGCCATGGCGCGGAAGCCGTAGTCGGCGTGGCAGGCGGCCTCCAGGCAACGCAGGGCGACGTCATAACGGTGCCGGTCCCCGCGGGAGACGTACAGCGCTTCGACGGCGCGGAACCGGATAAGCAGACGCAGCAGAGCCGCGGTGAGAGCGTCCTGCTCGGCGGTGGGCAGGCGGGACCACGCAGGTGCGGCGGACGCGGCGGAGGGGCCGGCGAACGATCCGGCGATCCGCGTCGCCGTCTCGACCATCGGCAGGGTCTCGGGGTCGATTTCGTGCAGGTAGTCGGCGACCGGGGTCAGGGCGGGCAGCAGGGACCCACCCGCCGCGGGAATGTCGATCCCGGCGAAACGCACCGGTGGCGAGGCCGTGCGGTTGTGCCGGCGGATCCAGCGCAGGGGATCGTCGAGTCCCACGGGGATCGCCGCGTCCAGGTGGGTCGCCAGGTCGTCGTCCGTCCCCTCACCCCGGGCCCAGGCGTCGAGGGGGAAGCCCTCGCTGAAGCCGTACTCGAAGGCCAGGACGGTGAAACCGCAGCGTTCGACGAGGAACCGCAGGATGCGCTGCCGCATGAGTGCGAACTCGGTGATGAAGTGGGAGTTCTCGCCGATCGCGACGACGCGCGCATCGCCGATGATGCCGCGCAGCGGCTCCAGGTCGTCGAGCGGCGCCTCGGCGTCGAGGTGGGCGAGCGGGACGGCGTGGGAGCGCAGCCAGTCGGCGAACGTGGTGTGGTGAGGCGAAGCGGGCATGCGGGCAGCTCGATTCTCGGTGCTGGGATGTGGTGGGTTCGCCGGCGAGGGAATGGCCACCGCACGTCGGGCAGGCGCCGGGGGCCGGGGACACGAGGGTGACGCCGCCCGGCCTCGCCGCCGTATGGCGTCATCGTGAAGGAGCGGCCTTCTCGAGGTCGTCGACGCCGCCGGACATGATCGTACGGATGTGCTCGGTGATGTGCCGGACCGGCCAGTCCCACCAGGCCAGGGCGAGGAGGCGATCGACGTCCGCGTCGCCGTAGCGGCGGCGGATGAGCCGGGCGGGGTTGCCGCCGACGACGCCGTAGTCGGGGACGTCGTCGACGACCACGGAACCGGAGGCGACGATCGCTCCGTGGCCGATGCGGACGCCGGGCATCACCATGGCCCGGTAGCCGAGCCAGACGTCGTGGCCCACGACGGTGTCTCCCCGCCCGGGCAGGCCGGTGATGAGGTCGAAGTGCTCGGCCCAGGAACCGCCCATGATCGGGAATGGGAAGGTCGAGGGGCCGTCCATGCGATGGTTGGCGCCGTTCATGATGAACCGCACCCCCTCGCCCAGCGCGCAGAACTTGCCGATGACCAGCTTCTCCGGCCCGTAGTGGTACAGCACGTTGCGGGTCTCGAACGCCGTCGGGTCGTCAGGGTCGTCGTAGTAGGAGAACTCGCCGACCTCGATCAGCGGGGAGGTGATCAGCGGCTTCAGCAGCACCACCCGCGGCTGCTCGGGCATCGGATGCAGCGCGGTCGGGTCGGGGGGAGTGGGCGGCGTCACGGATCACTTCCTTCGGCACAGGTTCCTCGCCCTGATCGCGTCGTTCGGGGTGGTAACTAACGCGACAGATGATGCATTAGGATGCTGCCACACCAGCGATCGATTGAGCAAACCCGGACTGATCACGATGACCTCCGCACCACCACGACCCGAGGAAACCGGACCGGTGCCGCCGCCCCGCCGCCGGCCCGGAGGCCGCACCGCCCGGACCCGTGCGCAGGTGCTCGACGCGGTCCTGGCCGAGCTCGGCGAACACGGTTACGACGGGCTCACCATGGAGGCCGTCGCCGCCCGGGCCGGCGTGCACCGCGCGACGGTGTACCGGCGCTGGGAAGACGTCGGCGGCCTGCTCGCCGACGTCCTGGACGCGGCGGGCGACGACGCCTGGCGGCCTCCGGACACCGGCTCCCTGACAGGAGACCTGGCGGCGTTGAACCATGAGATCCAGGACGCCTTGACCGCACAGCCGCCGATCATGGCAGCCCTGATCGCCGCCTCGTTCCGCTCCGAGAAGGCCGCACACGCCCAGCGACGGCTCTGGGAGGACCGCTACGCCCGCTGCGAGATCGTCGTCAGCAGGGCCGTCCGGCGCGGAGAACTCCCGCCGCACACCGACGCGCGGCGGCTGCTCATCGCCTCCACCGCGCCGCTGTACCACGAGCTGGTGCTCCTGCGGACACCACCCGACCCGCACCTGCCCGACGACGCGGCGAGAACCGCCGCACTCGCCGCGGCGGCCGGCGCCTTCGCCGAGCCCCCGTCGGCGAGCGGCACCTGAGCGGGGACCGCGCCGGGCCGGGGCCGAGCTCGCGTGACGCGTTTCCACGAGGGCGGGGGATCCGGCTCCGCTTCACGGCACGAGCCGGCGAGCCGGGAAAAGCGGTGAACGCGCGCGAGGCGATCACCGCACGGAAAAACGCCCAGACAGAGAACGCACAGAAAAAGGGGACTCACCGGTCCCCTCCACTCTCAACGTATAGCGCACGGGGGGTCTTGCGGCAAGACCCGGGTCGTACCGCAGAATCGTCGGCCTGAGGCCGGAGCCTGCGAAGACGGGGGAGCGCGAGATGCGCGTGTTGTTGTCGACCCACGGGTCATTCGGGGACGCCGAACCGGCGGCGGCTGAACCGGCGCCCGCGTGAACCACCCGGTCCCGCCGTCCAGGACCCGGAGCACGAGACCTCCAGGCCCCGGCGACCGGCCGCAAGCCGCTGAAAGACCGCCAGGCGGAGCCACTCGTCACGCCCGGCCCGCCGCCTTGCCGCGCGTGATGGTCGCGAAGCGACCGCAGATCGGAGCTGATCACGTGAACCCTTTGACCACCAGCGCCTTCGACCTTTCCGAACGCCTGTCCCACAAAGCGGACCCGGCGCTGATCTCCGCCGACGAGCGGCACCTCGCCGCCGTCGCGGAGACCCTCGAGCAGTCGATCGCCGAGCTGTCCGCCCGCCTCGACGCCGAGCTCAGGGCGCCCGGTGGCCTGGGCCGGCAGGCGCTGGACCGGGACCTGGAGATCCACCGGCTGACCGCCCGTCTGCGCCTGCTGCGCCGCTTCGGCCTCGACCTGTGCCTGGGACGCATGGTCGCCGCGGACGGCTCCGAGCCGGTGTACGTCGGTCGGCTCGGCCTCACGGACGCCGCGGGTCGCCGCCTGCTGCTCGACTGGCGCTCCCCGGCGGCCGAGCCGTTCTTCGGAGCCACCCACGCCAACCCGATGGGCCTGGCCAGCCGCCGCAGGTATCGCTGGACCCGCGGCCGGGTCGGCGACTACTGGGACGAGGTGTTCACCCCGGCCGGACTGGAAGGGCACGCGGCGCTGGACGACCAGTCCGCGTTCATCGCCAGCCTGGGCGGCAGCCGGTCGGGACGGATGCGGGACGTGCTCGGCACCATCCAGGCCGACCAGGACGCCGTCATCCGCGCGGGGTCCCGGGGCGCTCTCGTCGTCGACGGCGGTCCGGGCACGGGGAAGACCGTGGTCGCCCTGCACCGCTCCGCCTACCTCCTCTACTCCGATCCCCGTCTCGGGCACCGCAGGGGCGGGGTGCTGTTCGTGGGTCCGCACCAGCCCTACCTGGCCTACGTCGCCGACGTCCTGCCCAGCCTCGGCGAGGAGGGTGTGCAGACCTGCACCCTGCGGGACCTCGTCGCGGAGGGCGCCACGGCCGCGATCGAGACCGACCCGGACGTGGCCCGCCTGAAGTCGTCCGCGGATCTGGTGAAGGCGATCGAACCGGCCGTCAGGTTCTACGAGAACCCCCCCACCGAGGGGATGACGGTGACGACCCCCTGGTCCGAGGTCTGGCTGAGCCCCGACGACTGGGCCGAGGCGTTCGACGCGCCGGAACCGGGCACCCCGCACAACGAGGCGCGGGACCGGATCTGGGAGGAGCTGGTCACGATCCTGGTGGACAAGCACGACGAGGAGGCGCCGGCCGAGCTGGTCCGCAGGTCGCTGCTGCGCAACAGGGAGCTGCTGACGACCGTCAACCGCGCGTGGCCGCTGATCGAAGCGGCCGACCTCGTCGGAGACCTGTGGTCGGTGCCCGCCTATCTGCGGCTGTGCGCGCCCTGGCTCGGTCCCGAGGAGGTCAGGAAGCTGCAGCGTACGGACGCCCAGGCGTGGACCGTGTCCGATCTGCCGCTCCTGGACGCCGCACGGCAGCGGCTCGGTGATCCGGAGGCGTCCCGGCGCAAGCGCAGCCATGACGCCGCCGTCGCCGCCCAGCGTGAGCAGATGGCGCGGGTCGCCGAGGACCTGATCGAGGCCGACGACTCCGAGATGCTCGTGATGTCGATGCTGCGCGGACAGGACATGCAGGACGCCCTGGTCGACGAGGCCGCGCTGTCCGGCCCCGATCCGGACCGGCTCGCCGGCCCGTTCGCCCACATCGTCGTGGACGAGGCCCAGGAACTCACCGACGCGGAGTGGCAGATGCTGCTGCTGCGCTGCCCGTCCCGGAGCTTCACGATCGTCGGGGACCGCGCCCAGGCCAGGCACGGGTTCACCGAGTCGTGGCGCGAACGGCTCGAACGGATCGGGCTCGACCGGATCACCCTGGCCACCCTGAGCATCAACTACCGGACGCCGAAGGAGGTCATGGCGGAGGCCGAGCCGGTCATCCGGGCCGTGCTCCCGGACGCCAACGTGCCGGTCTCCATCCGCGGCAGCGGCGTCCCCGTGGTCCACGGATCGGCCTCGGAGCTGGGCCCGATCCTCGACGCCTGGCTCGCCGAACACGCCGACGGAGTCGCCTGCGTCATCGGGGATCCATCCTTCCGGGAGACGCCCCGTGTCCGTTCACTCACCCCCGAGCTGGCGAAGGGGCTCGAGTTCGACCTGGTCGTCCTCGTCGACCCGGACAGGTTCGGCGAGGGCGTCGAAGGCGCGGTCGACCGCTACGTCGCGATGACGCGCGCGACCCAGCGGCTCGTCATCCTCACCGGCGCCTGACGCCGGAGCCGGCCGGCAAACGAGTTGCGGCGCTGCGGCCCGCGCCGCGACGATGGCCGGGTGATCTGGCTCGCATTCGCCGGCTCCTGCTTCCTGCTCGCGATGATCCCGGGAGTCAGCACCGCGGTCATCCTGCGGCAGACGCTCAGAGCCGGGCGGTCCTCCGGGGTGGCCGCGCTGCTCGGCAACGAGACCGGCATCTTCCTGTGGTCCATGGCCGCCGTGTCCGGGCTGTCCGCGCTCGTCGTGGCCTCCGAGGTCGCGTACGGCGCGATGAAGGCGGTGGGCGCGGCGCTGCTGGTCCTGATGGGCGTGCAGTCGCTGTGGAAGGCCAGACGCGCGCCGGTGGCACTCGACGCGTCCGCGCCAGGCGACGGGGACGAGGCGCGGACGGCCGCCGGGTGGCGCCGCTCGTACGCGCTGGGGCTCGCCACCTGTGGCGCCAACCCCAAGGCCGCCGTGTTCGCGATGTCGTTCCTGCCGCAGTTCGTGCCGCAGGGCGCACATGTGCCGCTGACGCTGACGTTGCTCGCGGTGGTCTGGGTGGTCGTGGACGTGATCTGGTACGTCGGCATGATCTGGCTGGTCGGCCGGGCCGGCGCGGTGCTGGGCAGGCCCGCGGTGCGCCGCCGGCTCGAACAGGTGTCGGGGGTGGTGCTGGTGGCGCTCGGCCTCCGGGTGGCGGTGGAGGCCCGATGACGATCTGGCATGAGGAGCGGGGCTCCGGTGATCCCGTCGTCCTGCTGCACTCCAGCGTCGCCGACTCGGGCATGTGGGATCCCCAGTGGCAGCCGCTGGGGGAGAGGTTCCACGTGGTCCGGCCCGACTTCCGGGGCCACGGGAGGACGCCGTACGCCGCGGAGGGGCCGTACTCGGACGCGGGCGACGTCGCGGACCTGCTCGCTGCGCTCGGGCTGCGCCGGGGTCGCGCTCGTCGGATCGTCGTACGGCGGCCGGGTGGCGCTGGAGCTGGCGACGGGGCATCCCGATCTCGTCGCGCGGCTGGTGCTCCTGAACGCGGGCTGCGGCCTGCCGCCGACACCCGACCTGGAGGCGTTCGGTTCGGAGGAGGACCGGCTGATCGAGGCGGGCGACGTCGGGGGAGCGGTGGACCTCAACGTCCGCACGTGGCTCGGCCCTGAGGCGGACCAGGCGGTCGGGATGCGGCTGGCGGCGATGCAGCGTCACGCGTTCGAGGTGCAACTGGCCGCCGACCCCGAGCCCGAGCGGGGGAGGGATCCGATCGACCTGCCGGCGGTCACCGCGCCGGCGCTGGTGGTCGTCGGCGGCCACGACCTGCCGTACTTCCGGGGGAGCGGACGGCATATCGCGGAGACGATGCCGCACGCAACGCTGCTCGACCTCGACTGGGCCGGTCACCTGCCGAGCCTGGAACGCCCGGCCGAGATCACGAGCCTGCTGTGCGACTTCCTGTCCTGATCTACATTGTAAAGGCGCTCGGTTGATCGGAAAACAATGATCAATTCCGAAAACCCGACGCCCCGAAGGGGCTCGGCGGCGCCTTCGGGGCGTTCGGTCAGTGGTTGACGGTGGTCATCCCGGCCGGGTTGTAGCGGTCGCCGGCGACCTGAGCGGCGAGGGAGTCGAGCGCGTCGAGGTGGCCGGCCTCGAACCGGACGTCCAGGGCGGCGGCGTTCTCCTCGAGCCGCGCGACCCGCTTGGTGCCGGGGATCGGGACGACGTCGTCTCCGCCCCGGGTCAGCACCCAGGCGAGCGCCACCTGTGCCGGGGTCGTGCCGAGCGCGGCCGCGATCTCGCCGACCTTGGCCGCCAGGGCCTGGTTGGCGGCGAAGTTGCCGCCCTGCCAGCGGGGGTTGTGGTGCCGGAAGTCGTCGGCGGACAGTTCCCCGGTGCTCGTGAACGCCCCGGTCAGCAGGCCGCGGCCGAGAGGGCTGTAGGCGACCAGGCCGATGCCGAGCTCCCGGAGCGTGGGCAGCAGCTCGCTTTCGATGTCGCGGGTGAACAGGGAGTACTCGTACTGCCCGGCGGTGACCGGGTGGACGGCGTGCGCGCGGCGCACGGTGGCGGGCGCGGCCTCGGAGATGCCCAGATGGCGCACCTTGCCCGCCTCGACCAGCTCCTTCATCGCGCCCCAGGTCTCCTCGACGGGAACGCCGGGGTCGACGCGGTGCTGGTAGAACAGGTCGATGTGGTCGACGCCCAGGCGTTCGAGCGAGGCGTCGCAGGAGCGGCGCACGTAGTCGGGCCGGCCGTTGACGCCCACGCGGGTGCCGTCGGGCAGCCGCTCGATGCCGAACTTGGTGGCCAGCACGACCTGGTCGCGCCGGTCCGCGACGGCCTTGCCGACGAGCCTCTCGTTGGTGAACGGCCCGTACGCGTCGGAGGTGTCGAGGAGGGTGATCCCCAGGTCGAGGGCGCGGTGGAGGGTCCTGATCGACTCGGACTCGTCGCCCGGGCCGTAGAAGTCGCTCATCCCCATGCAGCCCAGACCGAGCGCGGAGGTGCGAAGGCCCTGGCCGAGCGTGTGCTGCTTCATTGTTCTCCCGTGATTCTGCGGCGGTAGAGGTCGATCTTGTGGTCGACGACCTCGAGATCGCGTCGGAGCTGCTCGATTCTGGCGATCACGTCGGCCCGGTGGGCCTCGAGCAGCTCCTTGCGGGCCACGTAGGTGTCCTGGCCCCTGCGGGCGAGTTCGGCGTACCGGCGCATGGCGGCGATGGGCATGCCGCTCGCCCGCAGGCGGGTGAGCAGCGCGATCCAGTCGGTGTCCCGCTCGGTGTAGCGCCGGTGGCCGTTGTCACCGCGCGGCGGCGGCTCCAGCAGGAGCCCGGCGCGCTCGTAGTAGCGCAGCGTGTGGGCGGTGAGGCCGGTACGCTGCGCCACCTGCGCGATGGTCATCCCCTCGTCCATGGGGACCAGTCTGGGAGTTGGAGCGCGCTCCAAGTCAAGCTGGACATCACGGCAAGCCGGACATCACTGCCAAGCCGGAGATCACTCCGCGGTGCAGAGGGCGCCGTTGAGCGTGAAGGCGGCCGGCAGCACGTTGGGGCCGCTGTAGGCGCCGACGAAGCCGACGGAGGTGCTCGCGCCGGGTGCGAGCTTGCCGTTGTCCGGAGTGCTGGTGACGGTCACGGAGGTCCCGTTCTGGGTCCAGTTGCCACTCCATCCGCTGCTGACGCTCTGCCATGCGGTGGGCCAGGTGAAGTGGAGCGTCCAGCCGTCGACGGCGGCGGTGCCGGTGTTGGTGATGTCGACGCTGCCGACGTATCCGTTGCCCCAGTCGTTGGTGTCCCTCAGGCGTACCGAGCAGGAGCTCTTGGCGGGTGTGCCGGTGGTGAAGGTGAGCGGCGGCGAGGCCCAGGAGACGCGGCCCGCGGTGTCGCGGGCGATCACGTTGACGGTGTAGCGGGTGCCGGGCACGAGGTTGCGGACCGTTAAGGAGGTGCCGGGGGTCTCGCCGAGCTGTTCGGTGACGGCGCCCTTCTGACGGTGGATCTCGTACTTGGCGACGGGGCTCGCCCCGGGCGCGGCGACGGGCCAGGAGATGGTGGCGGTCTTGTCGGTGACGTCGCTCGCGGTGGGCTGCCCGGGGGCGGCGGGGGCGCCGGTGGTGGCGGCGGCGGGGTTCAGCACCAGCGTGGTCAGCGAGTACGGCGGGAGGGTCTGGGTGGTCGCGGTGCCGCCGTGGCCGGTGCTGACGGACGTCGCGCCGTTGGTGAGGGTCTGCACCGTGGGCGCCTCGGCGGCGGGGGTGAACCCGTCGTAGCCGATTTTCACCTGGTGCTCGCCGTCGGGGTCGCGGTTGATCAGCAGGACGGCGAGGTCGCCGTTGGTGCGGCGGACGGCGTGCGCGGCGACCAGCGGCTCGTCGGTGGCCGCGCGGACGAACCGGTCGCCGGGGCGGGCGAACGCGCTGACCATGGAGATCGCGTGGTAGGGCGCGAAGGGCGTGTTGAAGGGAGGTTCGCAGACGTCGCCCGTGCAGCCGGCGCTGGACAGCATGCCGAAGTCGCCGTAGTCGGTGTGGCCGGCGACGGTGCTGATGGTGCCGATCCCGTTGTGGACGTTCCACCAGTCGACGGTGAAGACGCCCTGCTCCATGAGACCCGCGTAGGCGTCGGCGGCGAACAGCGCGGCGGGCTGGGTGTTGTACGCGATCCCGCTGTTGATCTCGGTCATGGCGATGCCGATGTCAGCGGCGCGGGCGCCCGCGTGCTTGGCGATCTGCCCGCGCACCAGGTGGATCATGTCGGGGATGTGGGCGGTCTTGGTGAGGACGTCGGCCACGTCGTTGTGCGGGGGATACCAGTGCAGGATGACGAAGTCGATCTTCGAGGCGGCGATCGAAAGGACGGTGTCGTTCCAGGTGGCCTGGTCGCCCGCGGCGACGATGCCGTCGGGCCAGTTGGCGGGGGCGGTGAGCACGGCGCCGATCTTGATGGTCGGGTCGACGGCCTTCATCGCGTCGGAGTACGCCACGACGTTCCTGGCGTACTCGGCCGGGCTCTTGTCGGCGTGGTCGTCGGCCTCCCAGTCGGCGCCGTAGTGGCCGTTGCCGTAGTTCTCGTTGCCGATCTCCCAGTATTTGACGCCGTACTTCTTGGTGACGTTGGCGTACTCGACCCAGTCGGCGGCCTCCTGGGCGCTGCCGGTGCCGTAGTTGGCGATGATGATCGGCTGCGCGCCGGTGCGCTTGGCTCCGCTCATGAAGGTGTCGAAGTCGGTGCCGGGGGCGACGTAGCCGCCGGGCGCGGTGTGGGTCTTCCAGTGGTAGATGTCGGCGTAGGACCCGCCCGGGTAGCGGAGCATCTTCACCCCGGCGGCCTTGAGGAGGTCGGCCGTCTCGTTCGTGCCGAGGTTGCTGTCCCAGATCGCGTGGTTGGCGCCCACGGCGGTGTCGGACGCGGTGGCCAGGCCCGCGCGGGTGTTGACGGTGACGCTGACAGGTGCGGTGTCGGCGGGGGTGTCGGCGGACGCGGCGGGTACGCCGGTGAGGAGCTGGGCGGCCACCGCTGCGCCCGTGAGGAGTGCGAGGGCCGGCCTGGCGATGCGCAGGGTGCTCATTACGTTCCTTTTCTGGAGGATCTTGCCGTGCGATCGTGATCAGGACGTCTTAAACGGTCAAGCGGGCGCCTGCGGATACGGCCGTGAGCTGCGGCGGAGTTAGGCGGGTCGTGCAACTTTCACAGGGCAGGTCAGCAGAGGGCTGCTCGCCGGCCGATGTGGTGAAGCCGCGGCAGGCGGCGGCGCGTTCACAAGCTGGAGAGCGCCGCTTGTCGCAACCGCCGCCCGCACGGGCTCAGAAGCGGTAGCGGAGAACGCGTGCCCCTTGCCGGGACAAGGCCGTGCTGCGGGCGGTGAGACGGGTCAGCGCGCGCAGGGGTTGCGGGAACCGGGCTGTCTCCGGTGCGCGGGTGAGGATCTGCTCCTCGATCAGTTCGAGGCCGGCGTCCCAGGACTCCGGTTCGTGCGGGTCGTCGAAGCCCTGGGCGGCTTTGATGCCGAGCGCCTTGATGGTCGGGTGGTACTTCATGGCCCAGGCCGCGAAGCGGGTGTAGCCGTTGAGCGCGAGCTCGCCCGAAGGGAAATGGCCGGCCAGCGCGCGGGTCATCGTCTGGAAGGAGTCGCCGGGCATGAAGGGGAGCAGCCCCTCGGCGACGATCATCGCCGGCCGGTCGCCGGGGATGGCTGTGAGCCAGTCGGAGCTGGTGAGGTCGGCTCCGACCAGGTGGGAACGGCCGGGCAGGCAGTCGGCCCGCAGGTGCACCACTTCCGGGAAGTCGATGTCGTACCAGTCGACGCCGGGCGGGGGATCGCAGCGGAACATCCTGGTGTCCAGGCCGCAGCCCAGGTCGAGCACCACGCATCCGGGATGAGC
Organism: Microbispora sp. ZYX-F-249; assembly: GCF_039649665.1. NCBI lineage: Bacteria > Bacillati > Actinomycetota > Actinomycetes > Streptosporangiales > Streptosporangiaceae > Microbispora > Microbispora maris. The sequence continues at coordinate 66,386 of NZ_JBDJAW010000012.1, forward strand.
GGCGATGTAGGCGCGGACGACGTCGTCGAGCTTCTTGGCGCGCAGTGCCGTGGTGAGGACAAGGTTGGGCTTGACCTTCAGCTTGCCGAAGTCGTAGTCGATGGTGCCTGCCAGGTCGGCGGAGAGCGTATCGCCGAGGATCGGGCTGGGCTGCGCGGCGTCCAGGGCTCTGGCGTGGAGAGTGAGCAGCAGCGTTTCCTGGATCAGCCCGAGTTCGGGTTGCCGGCGGTGCATGGGGATTCCTTAACGGCGTAGCGGGTGGCGGGCCGCGAGATTCTGCAGCCACGTCAGGGAGTCGTGGGCGGCCTTGATGCGCTCGGTGCGGTGTCCCTCGCCGCCCACGATGCCGAGCCCTTCGTCGGCGATCTCGCCGAACGCGCTCAGGCTTTCGAGCTTGCGCTGGATGACCTTCTGCCAGGCGTCGTCTTCGATGCGGTAGTAGGAGGTGCGATCCCCGGGCCTTCTCACCTTCTTGACCAGGCCGATGGCCGTGAGGAAGCGCATGTTCGAGGTGAGCGAGGCCCGGCTGGCCTGGATGACCTCCGCGATCTGGCCGGCGGACTGCTCGGCCGGATCGCAGATCATGAGCCAGCCGAGGATGCGTCCGGTGATGGGCGGCAGCCCCCACTCCTCGACGCAGAAGGCTGCCACCCGTTCCACCCAGCGGAGCAGCCGGTCCTGCTGTTCCTCAGTGCTCATCGCCCCATCCTCCGTCGGCGCACGTGGTCCATGGCCTTGGTGGCTAGTCATTTCAAACATGACTGAAATACGTAGCAAAGTCAATCTGGAAGGCCGTCAGCGAAATGTCGGCGGCGGTTGGCAGGATCACGGCATGGCTTCCTGGCGTGAGATAGAGAAGGAGATCCCCGAGCTGGCCGCCCGTGTGCTGGCGAGCATGGGGAAGGGCAAGCACAAGACGATGGCGACGCTGCGACGGGACGGCTCGCCGCGCATCAGCGGGACCGAGGTGGATTTCCGGGACGGCGAGGTCTGGCTGGGGTCCATGCCGGGCGCGATGAAGGCCCTCGACCTGCGGCGCGACCCCCGGGTGGCGATCCACAGCCCGTCCGACGATCCGGACGAGGCGAACCCGGGCGCCTGGAGCGGCGACGCCAAGCTGGCCGGCCGCGCCGCCGAGGTCACCGATCCGGCCGTGCGTGAGGCGTTCGGCGTGCCGCAGGGGGAGGCATCTCACCTGTTCCGCGTCGACCTGACCGAGGTGGTCTTCACGCGCGTCGACGAGGCGGGGGAGCACCTGGTGATCGAGATGTGGCACGAGGGCTCCGGCCACCGGGTGGTCCGACGCCGCTGACCGCCGCCGGCCACCGCTGACCGGGCGGCCGGTGGGGCCGTCACTTCCGCATGCGGACCGGCATGTTCTGGCCGAGCAGGCAGCTGTCCGGCTGTGATCCGCAGAAGGCCGACTGCACCTCGAAACCGCCCTGGTCGGTGATGGCCTGCTGAGCCTGCCCCTTGACGAAGGTGGGGCTGATGACGCCGTTCAGGCTCTGGTTGTGACGGCCCTGGCCCGACCGGCCCTGCTCGCCGCCCGCGCGCCCTCCTGCGATCACCTGACCGCCGCCCCCACCCGGACGGGGGTCGCGGAGGGCTGTGGGCGCGTGAGGCGGACGGTGCGGGGCGACGCGGGCGATCGCGGGCTGCGCGGCCGCGATCCCCACCGCCGTGAGCACGAGCGCGGCCATGGTCAGCCGCCGGGTCGCGGTGGCCGTCGCGACGACGTCGGTGTGGCGCGGGTCGCGCGCGCGGGAGCGGGACATGTCGGTGTGTGCCTTCCTGTTCCTGACCGGCGTTCGCTGTCGCATCTCCGGTGCCGCCGGGACGTGAGGCACATACCCGTCCGGGTGGCGGCCGCGGCGGTGCTGGTCAAGATCGGCACAGGTCATTGCCGGTCCTTTGGCCTGGTCAGCGGCCGCTTCGCCCGGCGGCGGAAGCACGCCTAGTGGACGCTGAAGCCTCCGTCGACGCAGATGGCCTGGCCGGTGACGTACGCCGAGGAGTCGGAGGCGAGGAAGACGGCCAGGCCGCGGAAGTCGTCGGGGAGGCCGTTGCGCCCGGTCATGGAGCGGGCGGCCATCTGCTCGACCCGGCCGGGGACGGCCTGCGCGGGTTCGGTCAGCGGGGTCAGGACGAAGCCGGGGATGATCGTGTTGCTGGTGACGCCGTGGGCCGACCACGCCTCGGCCTGGGAACGGGTCAGCCCGCAGACGGCGGCCTTGGCGACGCCGTACACGCCGCTGTCGCCGAAGGCGCTGATGGACTGCTGGGAGCCGATGTTGATGATCCGGCCCCGGCCGCGGGCGGCCATGCGGGGGCCGAAGTGCTGCCCCAGCAGGAACGGCGCGGTGAGGTTGACGGCGATGGTCTGGTCGTAGTCGTCGGCGCTCAGTTCGGCCATGGGTCTGCGGATGTTGTTGGCGGCGTCGTTGACGAGGATGTCGATCGCGCCGAAGAACCCGTCCGCCTCGTCGCACACGCGGGCGACGCCGGCGCGGTCGCCGAGGTCGGCGCTGATCGCCGCCGCGCGCACGCCGTGGCCTTCGAGCCTGCCGACGGCCTCGGCGAGCTCCCCGGGCCGCCGGGCGACCAGGACGACGGAGGCGCCGGCGCGTCCGAGCGCCTCGGCGATGGCGTATCCGATGCCGGAGCTGCCTCCGGTGACCAGGGCGACCCGGCCGGTGAGCGCGAACAGTTCCTCGATGTAGGTCGGCATACCGCCGCAAGGTAGCAGTGGGCCCGGCCGGGACCGGGGCCGGGAGACGGGGTCAGGCGGTGCCGGCGTCGTCGGCGTGCATCTCGCGCATGGCGTCCTCGATCTTGCGCATCACCGTCTCCATGGTGCGCAGGGTCTCGGTGTCGAGATGCCGCAGGAGGCGGATGTAGCCGCCGGTCCCGGCCTCGATGATCTCGGTGGTCAGGTGCCGCCCGGCCTCGGTGAGCTCGACGCGGCGTACGCGGCGGTCGTGGGGGTCCTCGTGGCGGGAGGCCAGGCCCTGGGCGACGACCCGGTCGACGATGCCGGTGACGGTGGCCAGGCCGACGCCGAGGTGGCGGGCGAGCTCCTGCCCGGAGGTGGGCCCGGCGAACGACAGGAACATGACGACTTTGAGCTGCTGCATCGTGAGGGTGGAGGCCAGCAGCGGCATCGAGCGGTCGCGGGCGAAGAACCGTCCCATGCTGCGCTGCAGCTCCGCCAGGCGGGCGATGAGGCAGCCGCGCTCGGCGTCCTCCTCTGGGGCCGGTGATGGGGCCGGTGAAGGGGCTGGTGCAGGGGTCGGGGCCGCCGGAGGGGTGGCGGGGTCGTGGTGCGGGCGGGGGGCGGCCGCCGCGCCGGTTCCGGTGCGCCGCTCGGCTGGGCTGTCGTTCACTGTCACCTCTCGAGGGGAGAGGTTACCAGCCGTTAATGCAACAGCTGAATGTTCGGATAGTGCGAAGTGTTAGGGTTGGCCGAACACTCTTCCCCCGATGTCAGGAGCTCGGATGACCTCCTTGGCCAGGCTGAGCCTTGCCAACCGCACTCTCGTGATCATGATCGCGGTGGTGCTCGCGGGTTTCGGCTTGTTCGCGATCCCCTCGCTGAAGCAACAGCTCTTCCCGTCGCTGGAGTTCCCGGCGGCGTTCACGGTGGCGACGTATCCCGGTGCCGCTCCGGAGATCGTGGAGGAGCAGGTCACCAAGCCGATCGAGAGCGCGTTCCAGGGTATCGCCGGTGTCACCGACATCACCTCCACCTCGCGTGAGGGGATGTCGCAGGTGCAGGTGGCCTACGAGTTCGGCACCGACATCGACCAGATGGTCGGGAAGATGCAGCAGGCCGTGAGCCGGATCAAGGCGCAGCTTCCGGCCGACGTCGATCCGCAGGTGGTGGCGGGCAGCACCGACGACATCCCGGTCATGGCGATCGCGGTGGGCGACGGCGGCGACGAGCACGCCATGGTCGACAAGATCGAGAAGATCATGGTGCCGGAGCTGCAGTCGATCGAGGGCGTGCGCGACGTGACCGTCAGCGGCGCCCGTGAGCAGCGGGTCGTCATCACCCCCGACCAGGGCAGGCTCGCCCTGCTGGGGCTGTCGGCCGCGGCCATCCCCGACCTCCTGCGGGCCAACGGGGTGTCCATCCCGGCCGGCACCCTGGCCGAGGACGGCAAGTCGCTGACCGTGCAGATCGGTGACCCGGTGCGTACGGTGAAGGACCTCGAGAACCTCTACCTGACCCCCGCCGCCGCGCCCGCGGCGGGCCAGGGCGCCGCCGCCGGGCAGCGCGGCGGCGCGGGCGCGGGCCAGAGTGCGGGGCAGAGTGCGGGGCAGGGCGCGGGGCAGGGCGCGGCAGGACAGGCGGCGCAGGCGCGGGCCGCCGCGGCCCGGCCGAAGCCGGTCAAGCTCGGCTCCGTGGCCGACATCAAGGTCGAGGACGCCGTCGCGACCACGCTCACCCGGACCAACGGCACCCCGACCCTGGGCGTGTCGGTCACGATGGTGCCCGACGGCAACGCCGTGCAGATCTCCCACGACGTGAACGACGCCCTGCCGGACCTGACCCGCGCCCTCGGCGACACCGCCGAGCTGACGGTGGTGTTCGACCAGGCGCCGTACGTCGAGCGGTCCATCGAGGACCTCACGACCGAGGGGCTGCTGGGCCTGGCGTTCGCCGTGCTCGTCATCCTGGTGTTCCTGCTCTCGGTCCGCTCGACCCTGGTCACGGCGGTGTCGATCCCGATGTCGGTGGTGATCGCGCTGATCGCGCTGTGGATCGGCGACTACTCGCTGAACCTGCTGACGCTGGGGGCGCTGACGATCGCCGTGGGCCGGGTGGTCGACGACTCGATCGTGGTGCTGGAGAACATCAAGCGCCATCTCGCCTACGGCGAGGAGAAGCGGCGGGCGATCCTCACGGCCGTGCGCGAGGTGTCCGGCGCGGTGACCGCTTCCACGCTCACCACGGTGGCGGTGTTCCTGCCGATCGCCTTCGTCGGCGGAATGGTGGGGCAGTTGTTCAGCCCGTTCGCGATCACGGTGACCGTGGCGCTGCTGGCGTCGCTGCTGGTCTCTCTGACCGTCATCCCGGTGCTGGCGTACTGGTTCCTGAAGGCGCCGGCGCTCACGCCGCAGGAGGCGCAGGCCGTACGCGAGGACGCCGAGCGCAGGGAGCTGCGCAGCCCGCTGCAGCGGATCTACCTGCCGGTGCTGCGTTTCGCGACCCGGCGGCGTCTGGTCACGGTGCTGATCGGGGTGGTGGTGTTCGCGGCCACGATGGCGCTGGCGCCGAATCTGAAGACGAACTTCCTCGACAACTCGGGCAACGACACCACGCAGATCAGTCAGCGGATGCCGGCCGGGACCGACCTGGCGACCACCGACGCGGCGGCCAAGAAGATCGAGGAGGTGCTGGCGGCCGACGGGGGCGTGAAGTCCTATCAGGTGACGGTCGGCGGCGGGAACCGCTTCCTCGGGGGGCTCGGCGGCGCCGCCGACCGGGCGTCGTTCTCGGTGACGCTGAAGGAGGGCGTGGACACGTCCGCCCTGGAGGAGCGGCTCCGGGAGCGGCTGAAGGGCCTGACGGGGGTCGGCGACGTCACGGTCGGCGGCAACGGCGGCGGGTTCAACTCCGACCAGGTGCAGGTCATCGTGCAGGGCTCGGACCAGGCCGCGTTGAAGACGGCGGCCACCGCGGTACGCGACGCGATGGCCGGGGTGGACGGGCTGCGGGACGTCGCCTCCAACCTGGAGGACAGCGTTCCCCGGGTCGAGGTGCACGTGGATCGGGAGAAGGCCGCCGCCCGGGGCCTGACCGAGGCCGGGATCGGGCAGCTGGTCGCGCAGGCGTTCCGCGGCGCGCCGGTCGGCTCGATCGACGTCGACGGCCGCTCCAGCGACGTGATCCTGCGGGCCGGCGGTGACGCGCCGGAGGACGTCGCGGCGATCGGGAAGCTCGCGATTCCCACGGCGGCGGGCCTGGTGAAGCTCGGTGACGTCGCCGACGTGGTGAAGGCCGACGGGCCGACCCAGATCACCCGTCAGGACGGCGACCGCACCGCGACGGTGTCGGGCACCGCCGACGCCTCCGATCTGGGGGCGATCACCGCGAAGGTCACCGACACGCTGAAGACGCTGACGCTGCCGGCGGGGGTGACGTACAAGATCGGTGGCGCGAGCTCCGACCAGCAGGAGGCGTTCGCCGATCTGGGGCTGGCCATGCTGCTCGCGGTGGCGATCGTCTTCATGATCATGGTGGCGACGTTCCGCAGCCTGGTGCAGCCGCTGATCCTGCTGGTGTCGATCCCGTTCGCGGCGACCGGCGCGATCGGGCTGCTGCTGGCCACCGACACGGCGCTCGGCGTGCCCGCCCTGATCGGCATGCTGATGCTGATCGGCATCGTCGTCACCAACGCGATCGTGCTGATCGACCTGATCAACCAGTACCGCGAGCAGGGGCTGGGCGTGGTGGAGGCGGTCGTGGAGGGCGGCCGGCGGCGGCTTCGCCCCATCCTGATGACCGCGATCGCGACGATCTGCGCGCTCACCCCGATGGCACTGGGCGTGACCGGTTCCGGTGGGTTCATCTCCCAGCCGCTGGCCATCGTCGTGATCGGCGGCCTGATCTCCTCGACGCTGCTCACGCTGGTGCTGGTGCCGACGCTCTACACCATGGTGGAGCGGCTCAAGGAGCGCATGCGCCGTACGCCGAAGCCGCCCGCGCAGGGCGAGGGCGACCTGACCGTGTACGACAAGGAGGCCCTCGAACCGGCCAAGTGATCCCGTTCGATCGGGTGTGCCGCCCGCCGCCCGTACCGGTGATCGGTACGGGCGGCGGGCGAAGCGCGTGTCCGAGCCCGTGCGAGCCCGTGGGAGCACGGTGAATTCGGCCCCGCTCGCGGCTTCATCTGAAGATAATCGGCGGGTGTCCCCCGTTCCCGATGCCGTCACGACGAGCGACCACGGCCGGCCTGGACGGCAAAGCCGTGCCCGGGGATGTGCGCTGACCGCTCTGGCGTGGGCGCTGGGCGCGCTGGGGCTGTTGCTGTCCTTCAGCGGCTACGCGCTGTACAAGGCCCTTGTGTCCGAGGCGGATGGCGATGTGGCACGCCTCCCGGTGTGCGTAAGTTTGCTGATCGTGGCCGCGGTCCTCGTCACCGGGATTCTGCTCTTCGCCGGCAGCGGCGGCCTGTTGAAACGGGGAAGGCGGCACCGCCATCGGGTCATCCCCTCCTTCGACGAGCTCGTGGGGGAGCGCTATCTGCTCTACCTGCGGCCCTTCTTCATCGACCCCCTTATGGCCCTGCCGCCGGCCGAGGCCCCGGGCTGGCAGTCCCGCTCGCCCTTCGAGCTTCCGGGGCTCACACAGGAGGAGTTCCTGGTGCGTCAGTTCCGCGGGCTCGGCCGCATCGTCGCGATCGGGCAACCCGGCGAGCGTCTACCGGAGATCGGGGCGGAGCGCGGCTATCTGCCCGCCGCCGACGACTGGCAGGAGTCGGTGAGCAGGCTGCTGCGGGGCGCGCACGCGGTGATCATCACGGCGTCCCCGGGCCCGGGGACGATGTGGGAGTTCACCGAGGCGGTGCGCACCGTCGCACCTGCCCGGCTGCTGGTGCTCGTTTACGGCGACGAGGACTACCGCGCCTTCCGGGAGGGCGTCGCGCAGGAGTACGCGACGAGGTCGTCCGCCGAGGCGGCCGGCGCCGAGTGGCCACCGCTACCGCGATTGCCGGACATCCCGCCCGCTCCGCCCGCCAAGGGGCTCCCGTGGGACTTCCCCCTCGAAGGAATTCTGTCCTTCGACCACCGATGGCGTCCGCGGTTCACGCGATTCCCGACGGCCGTACCGCGGATGCGGCACGTCTGGACCATTCGCCGGCTGGTACGGCGCGAGCTCAAGCCGGTTCTGGACCAGGTGTCGCGGTTGCCCCCGGCGCCCTCGCTCACGTAAGTGGCCCTGATCGTCCTGAACGCGGCGCCGCATGTGCGTGTGCGTGGAGGGGCGATGCGGGGGGAGGATCGGGCCGGCGTTCAACCGCCGAGGGCGCGCTTTTGCGGGTGGATCGCCTCACCGCGGGCGAGCATGTCGACGAACTGGGTGATACGGCGGGCTCGGGTCTCGGCGCGTTTGGCGTTCGCGATCCGATAGAGGACGGCGTAGCGGTTCTGGGAGGTGAGAATGTCGAACATCGCTTGCGCCTGGGGGTTCGCGGCCAATGCGGCGGCCAGGTCGGCTGGTACCTCGATGCCGGCTTGTCCCGCGTAGGCCGTGTCCCAGCGGCCGTCGGCCTTGGCGCGTTCGACCTCGGTCATTCCGGCCGGATGCATGCGGCCCTCGCCGATCAGACGGGTGACGATGGAGACGTTCCGCGCTGACCAGGGACTCCGCCTTCCGCGAGGGGTGAAGCGCCGGCAGAAGGTGCTCTCATCCCGCCGTCGTAGCCGGCCATCGATCCAGCCGTGGCACAGCGCTTCGTCGAGCGCCTGGTCATAGGTCAGGCTGGTGGGCCGGGTCGTGTTCTGCTTGGCGAGGACCAGCCACACCCCTGCCGAGCTGTCGTGGTGCCTGCCGAGCCACTCCCGCCAGGCTCGGGCATCGGTGAGGGTCAGTTCCGGTGGTTCGTCGCTCATCGTCATGCGCCCCTGATGATCATCGAAGGCATGGAGGAGGTCGGAGTTCTCGGTCATGCCGGCGACGTTACGGCATGACCCGGTCAGAAACGGTCCTGGTTGTCGAGCAGACTGTCAGCCATGGTCAACACCTCGGCGCGGCTGCTGCGGCTGCTGTCTTTGCTGTCGACGCGGCAGTCCTGGACGTGCGCTGATCTGGCCGCCCAGCTGGAGATCACCGAACGGACGGTTCGCCGGGACATCGCCCGGCTACGTGAACTCGGCTACGGCGTCGAATCGGAGATGGGCCCTTGGGGCGGCTACCGCCTCGGGCCCGGAACCAGCATGCCGCCACTGATGCTTGACGAGGAGGAGGCCCTCGCGGTCGCTGTCGGGCTGCGCACCGCCGCCTTCAGCGGAGTCTCCGGCAGCGACCAGGCAGCCCTGTCGGCGCTGCTGAAACTCCGCCAGGTGCTGCCGGCCAGGATCGCAGGCCGGCTCGGCGAGCTGGACGCCGCGTTCACCCACACCGCACGACCCGACGACGGCCAGATCTCCCCCGCGCTGCTGCTCGGCCTGGCCACCGCGTGCCGGCGAGGCGAACGCACCCGGTTGACCTACCGTGACGGGGCCGGAACGACGTCCGCCCGACGGGTAGCCCCCTACCGGCTCATCTACACAGGCCGCCGCTGGTATCTCCTCGCCTATGACCTGACGCGGCAGGACTGGCGCACCTTCCGTACCGATCGCATCGTCGATGCCGCAGCCATCGGGCAGGCCGCTGCCCTGCCCGACCCGCCCGATCCGGAACGGATGGTCGGCACGGGCATCGCGCTGAGGCCCTACCCGGTGCGGGTGACGATCCGCCTGGCCGTACCGGCCGATGAGGCCCGCAGGCTGGTGCCGCCAACGGTCGGCGTCCACCATCCGGACGGCGATGACGCCACGATCATCGACATCGGCGGGCCTGACGCCGACGGCCTGGCCCGGTATCTGCTCAGCCTCGGCCGACCCCTCCGGATACTGCACCCGGAAGAGGTCCGCCAGGCATTCCTGGCCCGCACACGACAACTCCTCGAGGACAACCAGTAACCCGCCGCGATGCGCACCCGCGGGGGCATGGCCGTCGGCCGCGCCGGCGTCTCCCGCATCGTGGCCGCCCGGGACGTCTGGGGACGTCGGGGGACGCCGGGACGCCGTAAGGGCGGACTCAACCGCGAAGAGATGTTTGCGAAGAACTGTTTGCGGTTTATTGTGGTGGCATGCCCGATCATGCTGAGACGCCTTACTCTCCGGCCGCGCAGGACGCGGTCGTCCTGGACGCGAAGGGGCTGCGCGCGCTCGCGCATCCGGTGCGGGTGCAGGTGGTGGGCCTGCTGCGCAAGCACGGCCCGTCGACGGCCACCCGGCTCGCCGAGCTGCTGAACATCAACTCCGGCGCGGCCAGCTACCACCTGCGCCGGCTCGCCGCCGCGGGCTTCGTCGAGGAGGACACCGGGCGCGGGAACGCCCGCGAGCGCTGGTGGCGCGCGGCCCACATGTCGACCTGGCTCAACGACCCGGACCTGATCGAGCGGGAGCCCGAGGCGACGCTGGCGTACCTGCAGTCGGTCGCCGCCACCCACACCCTGCGCGTCCAGCGGGCGATCAACGAGCTCCAGACGATGCCGCCCGCGTGGCGGGACGCGACCGACATGAGCGACTGGGGGCTGCGGCTGACCCCGCAGGAGGCCACCGCCCTGCGGGAGGAGTTGTGGGCGGTCGTCACCCGGCACCGCAGGGACACCCCGGAGGCGGGTGGCGCCCCGGCGGACGCCGAACGCGTGACGGTGATCGTGCACATATTGCCCGAGCTGGACACGTCCGCCGCGCCGGAAGACGACGAGCGATGACGGGGGAGGACACGATCACCGCCGCTCCGTCCCGCGTCGGCGGGCTGCGCCCACTGGGCGGGCTGCTGGCGGCCATGGCGGTCGCGCTGACCGGCACCCGCGTGTCGGCCATCGCACTGCCGTGGTTCGTCCTGGTCACGACCGGCAGCGCCACCCAGACCGGGCTGGTGGCCTTCTGTGAGATGACTCCCTACGTGGTGGTCAAGGCGCTGACCGGGCCGCTGGTGGACCGGGCCGGACCGCGGGTGATCTCCTGGAGCACCGACGCGGCCAGCGCGGCCGCCGCCGGCGCCGTGCCCCTGCTGCACGCGACGGGCCTGCTGTCCTTCCCGGTGCTGCTCGCCCTGGTCGCGGTCATCGGCGCCGTACGCGGCCCCGGCGACCTGGCCAAGGAGATCATGGTCCCGGAGGCGGCCGAGCGCGCCGGCGTGCCGCTGGAGCGGGCCACCGGCCTGTCCGGCGTGACCGAGCGGCTGGCCTCGACCCTCGGACCGGCGGCCGGCGGCTTCATGGTGGCGTTGCTGGGACCGCTGACCGGCCTGGTCCTCAACGCCGTGTGCTTCGCCCTCGGGTCCCTGATCATCGCGCTCGCCCTGCCGCGCGGCATGGGACGCCCCGCGGAGGCGGAACGGGCTTCGCCCGCCTCCGGCTACTGGCGGCGTTTCGGCGAGGGCTTCGCCTTCCTGCGGGGGGAGCCGCTGCTGCTCACCGTCATCGTCATGGTCGGGATCACCAACCTGCTGGACGCGGCGTTCAACACCGTCCTGCTGCCCGTGTGGGCCCAGCGGTCCGGCAACGGCCCGACCGCGATCGGCCTGAGCAACGGCGTGTGGAGCGCCGCCGCGGTCGCCGGCAGCCTGGTCGCCGCGGCCGTCGCGCACCGGATGCCGCGCCGGGTGGTGTTCTTCGCGGGGTTCCTGCTCGCCGGAGCGCCGCGGTTCCTGGTCCTCGCGGCCGACGCGCCGATGTGGGTGGTCCTGGCGGTGTTCGCCGGAAGCGGGGCCGGCGGCGGCTTCCTCAACCCGATCCTGGGGGCGATCGCCTTCGAACGGGTGCCGCCCGGCCTGCGCGGCCGCGTCAACGCCCTGGGCGACTCGATGGCGTGGGCGGGCATCCCCCTCGGCGGGCTGATCGCGGGAGCGGTCGTGGTCACGTCGGGGCTCGTCCCGGCGCTGCTGATCGCCGGCGCCGCGTACTTCCTGACCACCAACCTGGCCGCGCTGCTGCCGCAGTGGCGTGAGATGGACCGCCTGCGCGGCCGGGGCGCGCGGCAGCGGGCGGCCGAGCCCGGCGCCCGGCCCGTCGGCAGCGACGTCCGGTGACGCGCCGGCGTGCGCGGATGCGTGGCCCGGCACCTGCGCACGGCCGGGCGTCGCGGGCTCAATAGACTGGGCCAACGTGAATGCCAAGCCGCGTATCCCGAATGTCCTGGCCGCCCGTTACGCCTCGCCGGAGCTGGCCCGCCTGTGGTCCCCCGAGCACAAGGTGGTGCTGGAGCGCAGGCTCTGGCTCGCCGTCGTGAAGGCCCAGGCCGACCTCGGGATCGAGGTGCCCGAGCAGGCGATCGCCGACTACGAGAAGGTCGTCGAGCAGGTCGACCTGGCCTCCATCGCCGAGCGGGAGAAGGTCACCCGGCACGACGTGAAGGCCCGCATCGAGGAGTTCAATGCCCTGGCGGGGCACGAGCACGTCCACAAGGGCATGACCTCCCGCGACCTGACCGAGAACGTCGAGCAGCTGCAGATCCGCGACAGCCTGCTGCTGGTGCGCGGCCGGGTCGTGGCGCTGCTGGCCCGCCTGGGCCGCCTGGCCGCCGAGCACTCCGCGACCGTCATGGCCGGGCGCTCGCACAACGTCGCCGCGCAGGCGACCACGCTCGGCAAGCGCTTCGCCACCGCCGCCGACGAACTGCTGGTGGCCTACGAGCGGCTGGAGGACCTGCTGGGCCGCTACCCGCTGCGCGGCGTCAAGGGCCCGGTCGGGACCGCCCAGGACATGCTCGACCTGCTCGGCGGTGAGGACCGGCTGGCCGCGCTGGAGGACCGCGTCGCCGCGCACCTCGGGTTCGCCCGTCGTTTCACCAGCGTCGGCCAGGTCTACCCCCGCTCGCTCGACTACGACGTGCTGACCGCGCTGGTGCAGCTGGCCGCCGCCCCCTCCTCCCTGGCCAAGACCATCCGCCTGATGGCCGGGCACGAGCTGGTCACCGAGGGCTTCAAGGAGGGCCAGGTCGGCTCGTCGGCGATGCCGCACAAGATGAACACCCGCTCCTGCGAGCGGGTCAACGGCCTCACCGTGATCCTGCGCGGGTACGCCTCCATGGCCGGGGAGCTCGCCGGCGACCAGTGGAACGAGGGCGACGTGTCCTGCTCGGTCGTCCGCCGGGTCGCCCTGCCCGACGCGTTCTTCGCCTTCGACGGCCTGGTGGAGACCATGCTGACCGTGCTCGACGAGTTCGGCGCGTTCCCCGCGGTCATCGAGGCCGAGCTGGGCCGCTACCTGCCGTTCCTCGCCACGACCAAGATGCTGATGGCGGCGGTGCGGGCCGGGGTGGGCCGCGAGACCGCCCACGAGATCATCAAGGAGCACGCGGTCGCCTCGGCGCTGGCCATGCGCTCGCGCGGCGCGGGAAACGAGCTGCTCGACCGGCTGGCCGCCGACGAGCGCTTCCCCCTCGGCCGGGCCGAGCTCGACGCGCTGCTGGCCGACCGTGCCTCCTTCGCCGGCGCGGCCGCCGGTCAGGTGGCGGCCGTGACCGCGCGGATCGGCGAGATCACCGCGCGCCATCCCGGCGACGCCGCCTACGTCCCGGGTGCGATCCTGTAGGGAACACCCGTGCGTGAACTGGTGAGCGAGGCCGAGGTCGTCGCCGCCTCCGGCGACGACGACCTCGTCGTCTGGGCGGCGCAGGGCATGCGGCCCGGCGTGCGCGCCTGGGCGTACGGCGACGCGGTGGCGGTGACGAGCCCTCAGGCCTCCCGGCGCGACCGCCTGGTGGTGCGGGGCGCACCCGGCCGGGTCGTCCCGCTTGTGCGGCACGCCCTCGCCCAGGCCGGGCCGTCCTACCGGCCCCTCGGCGACGCCGCGCTCATCGAAGGGGTCGCCGAGGCCGTGCCGGAGCTGAAGCTCGAGGCGCACTTCTCCTGGATGGGCACCGAGAAGCTCGCCCCGCCGCGGGAGGAGACCGCGGGCGGGGAGCGGCCGCCCGCCTGGCTGGCGGACTCCGCCGCGCCGGAGGTGACCGCCCTGCTCGCCACCGCCAGCCCCGGCTCCTACGCCGTGCCGGGGCTGCCGCGCGTACGCCGGTGGGCCGGGGTGCGGGACGGTTCGGGGGCCCTGCTGGCGGTCGCGGCCGACGCGTGGTCCGCCCCGACGGTGGGCCTGCTCGCCGGTGTCGCGACCGCCGCACCGGCGCGGGGACGCGGGCTGGGGGAGCGGGTGTGCCGGTTCGTGGCGTCCGCGCTGATCGCCGAGCACGGCCGCGCGGCGCTGATGGTGGACGACTGGAACCAGGCGGCCTTCGCCGTCTACGAACGGCTCGGCTTCGCCCGCCGCCGCGTCGCCGCCGCCGCTCTCCGCGCCTGACCGCCCGTACGGCCGAACGCGTCACGGGTAGCGCCGCTCGTCAGCCCAGGGTGGCGGTGTCGATGACGAACCGGTAGCGGACGTCGGAGGCCAGGACACGCCGGTAGGCGTCGTTGATCTGCTCCGCCGGGATCAGCTCGATGTCGGCGCCGATGCCGTGTTCCGCGCAGAAGTCGAGCATCTCCTGCGTCTGGGCGATGCCGCCGATCATCGAGCCGGCGTAGGAGCGCCGGGCGCTGATGAGGGAGAACACGTTCAGGCTCAGCGGCTCGGCGGGGGCGCCGACGTTGACCAGGGTGCCGTCGACGGCGAGCAGGCGGAGGTAGGCGTCGACGTCGATGGGAGCGCTGACCGTGTTGACGATCAGATCGAACCGGCCGGCGAGCAGCTCGAAGGTGTCGGGGTCGCTGGTGGCGTGGTAGTGGGCGGCCCCGAGCCGCAGGCCGTCCTCCTGCTTCTTCAGCGACTGCGACAGCACGGTGACCTCGGCGCCCATGGCGTGGCCGAGCTTGACGGCCATGTGGCCCAGCCCGCCGAGGCCGACGACGGCGACCTTCCTGCCCGGGCCGGCTCCCCAGCGGCGCAGTGGCGCGTAGGTGGTGATGCCGGCGCACAGCAGCGGCGCCGCGGCGGCCAGGTCGAGTCCCTCGGGCACCGACAGGACGAAGCCGGTGTCGACGACGACGTGGGTGCTGTAGCCGCCCTGGGTGATGGTGCCGTCCCGGTCCACGCCTCCGTAGGTGGGCACCGACCCGTCCGCGCAGTACTGCTCGTCGCCCCGGAGGCAGTTGGCGCACCGGCCGCAGGAGTTGACCATGCAGCCGACTCCGACGCGGTCACCGACCCGGTGCCGGGTGACGTCGGCGCCGACCTCGGCGACGATGCCGACGATCTCGTGGCCGGGAACAAGGGGATAGGCCTGGGGCCCCCACTCGCCGTTGACGGTGTGGATGTCGGAATGGCAGATGCCGGCGTACTTGATCTCGATGAGCACGTCGTCGGGGCCGACGTCACGCCGTTCGATGACCGTGGGGGTGAGCGGCTCGGCGGCGGCCGGCGCGGCATAGGCGTGTACACGCATGAAGGATCGCTCCTTGATCGGGGCCCGGTGATGTGACCGCTCCTATTGAAAACGCCGGTCAGCGCGCGGAAGAGGGCACTGCTGAAGGGCGTACTGCCAGGGCGCCCCTGTCAGGTGCGGGGCCGCCCGGTCTGGGGAGCGAGAACCACCTTAGCCAAGTCCGCGAGTTCCGGACCTCCCGGCCTGCCGGCAGGCCGGGGCCCGCCCCTTGTGCGGGCTTCGCGCGGCCCGGTACGGACGGGGCGGGCAGCGGGAGCAGCGTGCGGGCAGACGATGCCGACCCCGGGGCGGCCGTGCCCGGTCACCCTGCCGGCACGGCTCCGCCGCTCGTGCTCCGGCCGTCAGCGGGTCAGAACCGCCGCACGACCGCTGATCGTCGTTCCGATACTCCCGCGAGGCCGATTCAGGGAGGCCAGCACGCCGGGCAGAGCACGCAGCGTGGTGATCCTGGTGACGGCGGGGGAGGAGGGGCCGGGCTCGGCGCGGTACCGGTCGAGCCACACGCCGTGCATCCCGGCCCGGGCGGGGGCGACCGCGTCGAGAAGGAGGTTGTCGCCCACCATGAGCACCTCCTCGGGGGGCAGGCCCAGCTTCGCCGCCGCCTGCCGGTAGCACTCGGCGGCGGGTTTGAACGCGCCGAGCGCGTCGGGCGTCAGGACCACGTCCATGCGGTCCATCAGGCCGATGCGGCGCAGTTTCGCCTCCTGCTGCCCCGGCAGGCCGTTGGTCAGCACGCCCAGCGCCGGGGCGTCGCCGAGGGCCGCCAGCGCCCGCAGCGTCTCGTGCACGTCGGGGAAGGCGGCCCAGGCCGACTCGTAGTGGGTCAGGAAGGCGGCGAACGCCGCGTCGGGGTCGGCCGGCTGCGGCAATCCGAGCCGGCGGCAGAACTCCCGCAGCCGCCTGCGCCGCTGCTCGGCGAACGAGCACTCTCCGGCGTGCCACGCCGGCAGGTGCTTGTCCTCCAGGTCGAGCCACAGTGCCGGCGTCTCCGGCAGCAGCTCGTGACCGGGGCAGACCGACTCGGTCCAGCGGGTCGCGGCGTGCGCGACCGCCCGGCGATGGTCGAAGAGGGTCTCGTCGAGGTCGAACAGAATGGCCCTGATCACGAGTCCTCATCTTGACTGGGCCGTGTTTCCGTCGCGTTTCCTGGCTGTGAAGGCGCCGGGAGATGACAGGTAGGAAATTTCCTACCTATTATGGGCTCGTGGATGTCATCCCCGCCCCCGTGCTGCGGCCGTCACCGACGGAAGACGCCGTCTTCGCCGCGCTCGCCAGCCCCGTGCGGCGCGAGATCCTGCGCCTGCTGCGCGAGGACGGCCCCCGGTCCGTGCAGGACCTCGCCTCCCGCTTCACCATGGCCCGGCCCAGCTTCTCGGAGCACCTGCGGGTGCTGCGGCAGGCGGGCCTGGTCAGCGAACGCAGGGACGGCAGGCGCCGCCTCTACCGGCTGGAGCCCGTCCCGCTCGCCCACGTGCGCGACTGGCTGGACCCCTACGAGCGGTTCTGGCGCGACAGGCTGTCCGCCCTGCGCCATCTGCTCGACGACACCGCCGACGACACCGCCGACGACACCGGCACCCGAGCCCATTCTGAGGAGAGGCCATGACCGACGCCGACGATCCCACCGTGCTGCACCTCGACGAGTATCTGGCGCATCCGCCGGCCCGTGTGTGGCAGGCCCTGACCGACCCCGGCCTGCTCGCCCGGTGGTTCATGCCGGGGGACTTCCGCCTGAGCGTGGGCCACCGCTACACGATGCGCGGGATCGCCATGCCCGGCACCGGGTTCAGCGGCACCGTGCAGGCCGAGGTGCTGGCCTTCGAGCCCGGGCGCATGCTCCGGCTGGGCTGGCGCGACGCCGACCCCGCCAGCCCGGCCGGCGCCGACTGGACCATCACCTGGACGCTCGAACCCGAAGGCCGGGGCACCCGCCTGTTCCTCACCCACGAGGGCTTCGATCCCGGCAGCGAGTCGCAGCGCAGGGCCCGCAGCATCATGGACGGCGGATGGCGCCGCCTGATGACCGGCTCGCTCGCCGCCGTGCTGTGACACGCGTGCTGTGACGGGCGTGCTGTGACACCCCCCGCCGGAGCGTGGGCAAAGGACCGGTGACGTCACGGCGACTGCGCCCGCGCAGTCGCCGTGACCGGCCGCCTCAGAACGGATGCGCCGCGGGTCCAGCCGGCGTGGCCACGCCCGCGGCCAGTTCGAGACGGGTGCCGGTGAACCCGGCCCGCAGGCGCCGGTCGTGCGTCACCACGACCAGCGCGCCCTGGTAGAAGGCAAGCGCCTCCTCCAGTTGCTCCGTGAGCATCGGTGACAGGTGGTTGGTCGGCTCGTCGAGCAGGAGCAGGTCCACGGGCTCGCTCACCAGCCGCGCCAGCTCGATCCGGCGCCGCTGCCCGTAGGACAGCTCACGCAGGCGCAGCCCCAGGTCGGACGGCCGGAACAATCCCAGGGCGAGCAGGGCGTCCGCGTGCTCGTCCGGGCTCCCCGGACGCCCGTGCGCGTAGGCCTGCAGCACGGTCCGGTACGCCGCGCCGACCGGCCCGTCCTGCCGGAGGGCCCACCGCGTGTCGCCGGTGCCCGGTTCTTCCTGCCGGAAGAACCCGATCCGGCCGGCCCGGCGTACCACGCCCTCGTCCGGTCGCAGTTCTCCGGCCAGCACCCGCATCAGGGTGGTTTTGCCCGCCCCGTTCGGGCCGGTGACGAGCACCCGCTCACCGGCGTGGACGGTCAGGGATTCCAGGCGGAGCCTCCCGGCCACCACCACACCGTTGAGTGCGGCCACCTCGTCCCCGGCGGCGGCGCCCGCCGTCGCGGGGACGGCGGTGAAGCGCAGCGGCTCGGGCGGCGGCGCCGCCGGGTGATCGGTGAGCCACCGTAGCCGCTGCCGGGACTGCCGGATGCGGCCGGCCGCCCCGTGGGCACGTGAGCGCGCCCGCCAGGCGCCGGTGCCCATGCCCGCCTTGGCCGTCTTACGCGGGATCACGGCCAGCCGCCCCGCGTTCGCCGCAACCAGCGTGGCATGCCGGTCCAGCTCCGTCTTCCACTCCTCGTGGGCCCGTGCCTGCGCGGCGCGTTCAGCGGCCATGGCGGCGAGATAGCCGCCATACCCGTCGCCGTAGCGGCGCACCCGCCCGTCGGCCACCTCGACGATGGCGGTGGTCACCCGCTCCAAGAACATCCGGTCGTGCGTGATCACCACAAGCGTGCCCCGGTGGGCGCCCAGGCGTTGTTCGAGCCAGGCCGTGGCCTGGTCGTCCAGGTCGTTGGTCGGCTCGTCGAGCAGGAGCAGCTCGGGAGCGGACGCCAGCGTGGCGGCCAGGGCGAGCCTGGCGCGTTCGCCACCGGACAGCGTGCCCAGCCGGCGGCTCCGGCCGAGCCCGGGCAGCCCGAGCCCGTGCAGCGCCGTCTCCACCCGCAGGTCGGCCTCGTAGCCGCCGCGCGCCTCGAACTCCGCCATCAGCTCCGCGTAGGCGTCCAGGCCCGCGCGCTCCTCCGCGCCCGCGGTGCCGAGCGAGCGTTCGGCCGCTCGCATCCGGGCCTCGATCTCGCGCAGGTCGGCCAGCGCCAGATCGACGGTGTCGGCGACGGTGGCATGCGGTGGCAGCGCGAGCGACTGCGGCAGGTATCCGATGCCGCCGGGCGCGGCGACCACGAGCTCGCCGTTGTCCGGACGCTCGACGGCCGCCATGAGCTTGAGCAGCGTGGACTTGCCCGACCCGTTGTCGCCGATCACTGCGAGCCGCTCGCCGGGTTTCACGGTGAGCGACACCCGGTCCAGGACGACGCGGTTGCCGTAGCGCTTGGTGACCTCGTTGAGTGCCAGTTGGGCAGGGGTGCGCAGAGCGCCCCACCTCCTCGTGTCCGCGCGCAGACATGACCGCACACCTGATCGCCGTCCGTGCGCCTCCCGCCGGCCGGTTCGGGGCCGTGGCGCACCGCGCGAACAGGTCACGCATGCTCCGCTAATAAAGACGAGACGGTCCGTCTCGATGAGAGCGAGTATGGACTTTTGGTCGCCATTAGTCAATACGGACCGTCTCGTCTCGCTGATTGCCATACTCCTGGTCGCACCGAATGACGGAGAAGGGCACAGGAAAGATCGGGCCTGGTTCTTCCTCCTTGACAGGCATCTCGTCCCGCCGATAGTGATTGCGAAATACAATCACTGGTGGGAAGAGGAGCCGGAGCGGCGATCGTCCGAGCGGGGCGTCGCGACGCATGGCCCCGCCGCCGGGACGCGAAGGAGGCGAGCTCGTGCTGAGGCAGGTCGCGGAGGGCGTGCTGGTCCACGAGAGCGAGTTCGTGCAGAGCAACACCGTCGTGGTGCAGGGCCGGGACGGTGTGTTGCTCATCGACCCCGGGGTGACCGGCTCCGAGCTCGGCTGCCTCGCCGACGACCTCCGCGAGCTGGGCCGGCCCGTTGTGGCGGGCTTCTCGACGCATCCGCACTGGGATCACCTGCTCTGGCACGCCCGGCTCGGCGAGGCGCCCCGGTACGGCACGGCGCGCTGCGCGGCCGTCGTCCGGGAGCGGCTGCCGGACGCGGACGCGAAGGCCCGCATCGCCGCCCACCTGCTGGAGACAGAGATCGCCGGGCAGGTGCCGCTGGACCTGCTCGGCCTCATCACCGGCCTGCCCGCCGCAACCCCGCACGTCCCTTGGGAGGGCCCCGAGGTCCGGATCATCGAGCATCAGGCGCACGCACCGGGTCATGCGGCGCTGTTGATCGAGGATCGCGGGGTCCTCGTCGCCGGCGACATGCTTTCCGATGTCCTGATTCCGATGCTCGCCGTGGACGGCACCGCTGACCCGATCGGGGACTACCTCGCCGCGCTGCGGCTGCTGGAGGGCGTGGCGGGCGGCGTCGGCGTCGTCGTCCCGGGCCACGGTTCCGTCGGCGGACCCGGCCAGGCCGGGGCACGGATCGACCAGGATCGGGCGTACGTGCTCGCGGTGCGGGACGGCCACGTCCCCGCCGACCCACGGGTCGGCCCATCGGCCAGGCCCGGCTGGGAATGGGTCAGCGACGTGCACGAAGGGCAGCTCCGGCGCCTCGCCCGGACGAGCGAGCGCGACGGGACGCCCCGCTAGCGATCGCCGGCGGCCCTCCGCGCGTCAGGCGTGCCGCGCCGCGTTCGCGTGGACGGCGTCGCGCACGTAGCCGCTCAGCCCTTCGGCGACCCGCTCGTAGTTGGCCGCGAAGCGCGGGTCGGTCACGTACATCTCCCCGAGACCCTTGTGGATCTCGTAGGTGCAGTCGTAGAACCAGCGGCTGATGTGCGCCCGGTGCCGCTCGGCCACGTCCATCGCCCGTTCGCCGTCCGCCGGGACCCCCGCGGCGAAGGCCGCGGCGAACGCCTCCAGCACCTCGCCGGCCTCCGCCGTGATGGCCCGCCAGTCGTCCTTGGTGTAGCGGGCCGTGCGGCGGCGGCTCTGCTCGAAGGCGTCCGTGCCGCCCCAGCGTTCCTCCGCCTCCTCGGCGTACCGGTCGGGGTCGAAATCGCCGAACACCTCGAACCGCTCCTCCGGTGTGAGGGAAATGCCCATCTTCCTCGCCTCCATCGCGCGCTGGACCGCCGCCGCCATCTCCTCCAGCCGGCCGATCCTGCGGCGCAGCAGCTCGTGCTGGCGGCGCAGGTGGGTCAGCGGATCGGCGCCCGGATCGTCGAGGACGACGGCGATCTCCTCCAGGGAGAACCCGAGCTCCCGGTAGAACAGCACCTGCTGCAGCCGGTCGAGATCCGGCTCGGTGTAGCGGCGGTAGCCGGCCGCCGACCGCTCGCTGGGCGTCAGCAGCCCGATCTCGTCGTAGTGGTGCAGCGTCCGCACGGTCACCCCGGCGAAGCGGGCGACCTGGCCGACCGAGTAACCCACGGGTCCTCCTCCCTTCCGGATCCGAGTCTGTGGCCTCACGCGGCGTGAGGGTCAAGCGGATCACGCGTGATGAAACTTTCGATCCGGCGCACCCCGGCTGAACAGCGACGACAGGGCTACTTAGTTGGGACGATTGACATATTCCCGCATTTGATCCTACGGTGCGGGGGCTCTCGTGCCGGGCCGGCGGCCGTACGGCGCGAGCAGCGCTCTTCGTCCATTCGGCGCGCGTACCGAAGGAGCGCAGATGCACCTCACACCCCCCATCGCAAGCCCCCCGAGCCTCCGGCGTGCGGCACTGCGGGCCGCCGCGGTGGCGGCGCTGCCGCTGGCCGCCGTCACCTTGCACGCGGGTCCCGCGCAGGCGGCGGTCCCCGCGGCCGGCGGGACGTACCAGATCAGCGTCACCAAGAGCGGCATGTGCCTGGACGTCGTGTCCGGCTCCAAGAGCAACGGCGCGCTGCTGCAGCAGTGGGGCTGCTCCGGCGCCGCCTGGCAGCAGTTCACCCTCAGGTCGGCCGGGTCCGGCGTCTTCACGATTGTGAACGCTAACAGCGGCATGTGCCTCGACGTCCCGGGCGCCTCGACCGCCTCCGGCGTGCAGATCCAGCAGTGGAGCTGCGGCAACGGCCAGGCCAACCAGCAGTGGCGGCTGGCGGCCTCGGGAAGCGGCACCTACCAGATCGTCAGCGTCGCCAGCGGACTCTGCCTGAGCGACAAGGGAGCCTCCACCACCTCCGGCGCCGCCGTCATCCAGGAGACCTGCACCGCCAACACCAACAAGCAATGGCTGTTCACCCCGGCCGGCACGCAGGGCACGGCCACCGTGGCCGCCGACGGCACGGGCAAGTACCGCACCGTCCAGGCCGCGATCGACGCGGTGCCCGCCAACAACGGCAGCCGCGTTGTCATCACCATCAAACCCGGCACCTACCGGGAGATCGTCACGATCCCGGCAAACAAGCCGTACGTCACCCTCCAGGGCCTCGGCGGGTCGGCCAGGGACGTCGTGATCGTCAACAACCACTCCGCCGGCACCTACGGCACCTTCAACAGCGCCACCGCGTTCGTCAACGGCCACGACGCCGCCCTCACCAACCTGACGGTCTCCAACGACTTCGACGAGAACACCGGCAGCAGCGGCCAGCAGGCCGTCGCGCTCAACCTCAACGCCGACCGGGCGGTCCTGTCCGGCGTACGGCTGCTCGGCGACCAGGACACGTTCCTGGTCAACGCGTCCGCCCGCGCCTACATGACCCGCTCCTACGTCGAGGGCACCGTCGACTTCATCTTCGGCGACGGCACCATCGTGATCGACGACTGCGACATCTACGAAAAGCGCAGCACCGGCGGGCCCATCACCGCCGCGCGGACCGACGCCGCCAAGACCTACGGCTTCCTCATCTACAAATCGCGCATCACCGGCGCGACGAACAACACCACCCAGCTGGGCCGGCCCTGGGGCCCCAACGCCCAGGTGCTCTACCGGGAGTCCACCCTCAGCTCCACCATGAAAACCTCGCAGCCCTGGACCGACATGTCCGGCAACTCCTGGAAGAACGCCCGCTTCCTCGAATACCGGAACACCGGCGCCGGTGCCGGGGTGAACGCCAACCGGCCGCAGCTGAGCGACTCCCAGGCCGCGAACTACACCCCGCAGAAGTACCTGGCCGGAACCGACGGCTGGAACCCGGCCGGCTGAATCGACAGCCGCAAGGACACCTCACGGGGTAGAGGCCGGGAGCGCCGGACTCTCCCACAGCGGGAGGGGCCATTCTTGAGCACGTGAACGACCTCCTGCCGATCGGGCAGTTCGCCCGCCTCACCCGGCTCAGCGTCAAGCAACTGCGCCACTACGCGGCACTCGGCCTGCTCGAACCCGCCTGGATCGACCCCGCGAGCGGATACCGCTACTACCGCACCGCCCAGGCCCGCGACGCGCTCGCCATCGGGCTGCTGCGCTCCCTCGACGTCCCCCTGCCCGTCGTCGCGGCCGTCCTGACCGCCGGCCGGGACGACGACGCGGACGCCGGGGGAGAGGCCGCCGGGGCCGCCGCGCTCACCAAGGTCAAAGAGGACCTGGAGGCCGAACTCGCCCGCCGCAAACGCGCACTCAAAACCCTCGAACGCGTCCTCGCCACCGGCCTGCCCGCCGCCGAGGCCACCGTCGTCACCGAACCCCCGCGGCCCGCGATCGTCGTCCACGACCTGGCCACCACCCCCGAGGACATCGGCCGCGCCACCTCCGCCTGCGTCGCCCGCCTCCTGGCCGCCCCCATGACCGCCGCGCCCGCGCTCGTCGGGCTGTTCCCCCTCGACTACGGCGAGGCCGTCCCGGTCGCCGTCGCCCTCACCGGGCCGGACCTGCCGGACGTGCCCGGCGCCCGGCCCGACATCCTGCCCGGAGGCGCCTTCGCCGCCGCCACCCACCTCGGCCCCTACGACCATGTCCCGCTCACCGCCCACGCCCTGCTCACCTGGTGCGCCGAACGCGGGCACGTCCCCACCGGCCCCCTCCGCGAGGTCTACGTCTCCGACCCCGCGACCACCCCGCCCGAGCGGCTGGTCACCCACCTGATGATCCGGCTGGAGGACGAACCGTGAACCGGCACACCGCCGCACCCGCCCACGCCGGCCCGCATCACGAGATCCACCTCACGGCAGCCACGCGCACCATCCCGCGCCGACCCGTACGCGCCCGCCCGAACCCCCGCTACGCGTCCGGCCCGGCCTGACCGTCCCGCCCGGCCGGGCCGCGCCGGCGGCGCAGCAGCGGATGCGACCCCATCGCCACCTCCAGCTCCCCGGGCAGGTCGTCCCGGTAACGGCCGAGCGTCGACAGATCGCTGTGCCCCAGCACCCGCCGCACCGCGTCCATGTCCGTGCCGTCCGCCAGCAGATGCGTCGCCGTCGTGTGCCGCAGCCCGTGCGGCGTCACCGCCCGCCGCCGCCCGGGATCCACCTGCCGCTGCACCCGGTCGATGACCGCCTGCACGTCACCCCGCGCCAGCCGCCTGCCCCGCCACGACAGCAGCAGCGCCTTCTCGCCGTCGCCGCCCGCCCGCACCGCCAGGTACGCCTCGAGCGCCGCCGCCACCGCATCGGGCAGCGGTACGTCGCGGGTCCGCCCGCCCTTGCCGAAGATGCGCCAGTAACGCACCCCGTCGTTGGTGTAGAAGTCCTCCACGTTGGCCCGCACCAGCTCCGACACCCGCGGCCCCAGCGTGGTCAGCAGCAGCACCACCAGCGCGTCCCGCACCTCCGTCCGCTGGTCGGCCCGCCGCCGGCGCCCTGCCGCCGGGCCCGCCGCCTCCACCGGCGGCGCGACGGGGGAGCCGGCCGCCTCGATCAGGCCCTCGGCCTGCTCCCGCGTCAGCGCCCGCCGCTCCGGCCGCAGCCCGCCCCGCTCCCGCGCCCGCACCGACGAGGCCGCCATCGGGTCCAGGTGCACCCAGCCCGCCGACGCCGCGTGCCGGAACAACGCCGACACCGACCGGCGGAACCTCGCCTGCGACGCCGCGCTCTGCCCTGTGTTCTTCCCGGGGCTCTTCCCCGTGCCTTTCCCCGTGTCCGTCCCCTCGGCGCCGCCCTTCCTGCGCTCGTCCGGCTTGCGCGCGAAGGCCAGCAGCACCGCGTCCACGTCCTCGCCGGTCAGGTCGTCCAGCACCCGGTCCGGCCCGGCCAGCCGTACGAACGTGGCCACGTCCCGCGCGTACACCTCGGCCGTGGCGGGCGACAACCCGCCCGTCACCGTCTTGGCCCGGACCAGCTCCACGTAGCGGTCGGCGGCCTCCTGCACGGTCAGCCTGTTCACCTCTGCGGGCAGCATGATCGACACCGTACCGACACGCACCGACAACGAACGCCGCGCGGTGGTCTCCTACGCCCCGCCGTCCCCCGCGTCGGCGACGTCGACCGCCTCGACGAACCGCTCGGCCTCCGCCTGGCCCATCCCCGTCTCACCGCGCACCAGGAACACCGCCTGCTCGCCGCGCCCCGCCGCCTTCAGCTCCCGCACCCGCGACGCCAGATCCGGCCGCGCGTGCCCCGGCGCCACCGGAAGCGGCCGTCCGGAGGCCAGGGCCTCGGCCAGGTCCTTGGCCTCCTTCAGCCCCAGCCCGGTCTGCTCGCGGATCAGCTTGATGGCCTCGATCTTCTTGCCCTCGGCGTACAGGTCCCGCACCCGGTGCTGCAGGTCGGCCGAGACCGGCGGCAGCAGCCCCGGACTGCGCCACGCGAGCGGCCCGGCGGGACGCGCACCGGCCCGAACGGCCGCGAGCGCCACACCGAGAAGCGCGATCACGATGACGAGGAGGACCATCCACTCGAACGGACCGATGTTGGGCATGGGGTGATCGTAAGCCTTGCCCCACGGGACAGTCAGCCCTTCGGCATCAGCCCACCCGCCGGGCGATGGTGATGCCGTCACGCACCGGCAGCATCACCGACTCGACCCGCTCGTCACGGGCGATCGTCTCGTTCAGGCGGCGTACGGCCAGCTGCGCGTCCCCCTGGAAGGCCGGGTCGAACACCCGCCCGCCCTGGAACACGTTGTCGACCACGACGAGGCCGCCCGGGCACAGCCGCGTGACCACCTCCTCGTAGTAGTCCGGATAGCTCACCTTGTCGGCGTCGATGAAGGCGAAACCGACGACCGGCTCGGCCGGGAGCGCGCGCAGCGTCTCCAGCGCCGGCGCGATCCGCAGGTCGATGCGGTCGGCCACGCCCGCCCGCTCCCAGTAGTTCCTGGCGATCGACGTCCACTCCGTGCTCACGTCGCACGCCAGCAGCCGCCCGCCCGGCGGCAGCCCCCTGGCGATGCAGATCGAGGAGTAGCCGGTGAACACCCCCACCTCAACCGCCAGGCGGGCGCCCGACATCCGCGCCAGCATCGTCAGCAGGGCGCCCTCGTCGTGCGAGATCTGCATGCCGGCCGCGCCGCCCGTCTCCTCCCGCGTCCTGACGACCAGATCGCGCAGCACCTCGTCGGCGGGGGAGCAATGCGTCAGCAGGTAATCGTCCACGACGGGGGACACGTCCCACACCGCGTCACCCGCGAGCGGCGGCGACCAGTCGACCACGAGGTCCTCACCGGTCGCGAACCGCCGCAGGTGCCCGGTGACGACGTCCCGCACCCCGGCCAGCGCCTCCTCGCCGGCGGCCGTCGCGATCATCTCGAACCCGCCCGCGCACGGCCGCAGCACGCACCGCCCCGGCCGCAGGTCGATCACCGCCCGGCCGTCGCCGCCGAGCACGGCCTCCGCGTCGTGACCCAGGTGCGCCACCAGCTGCCCGATGTAGCGGTCGGGCCGGTCGGTCATCACGTACGCCGTCGAATGAGGCATCGGCTTTCCTCCAAGTGATCAAACGCCGAGAGACGTCGACGCTTCGGCCCGGCGATTCTGCTGGCCCTCGGACCGGGCCGTCAAAGCGTCGACGATCCTCGGCACTTCCTCGCGTGAACGACTGCTCTCGCTCTACCCCGCCGACATCCCCACCCCGCCGCCCGGCGCCTGCGGCGAAAGCGCCGCCACGAACACCCCCTCATGACGCGCCATGTGCGCGCTGTCGGTGAGATACAGCAGATCGTGCCCCTCCGCGACATGCGCGGCGAACGCCTCGTGACCCGCCCCCGCCTCCGCACGCATGTGGGCGACCAGATGGTCCAGCCGCGCCCGCGCGGTCTCCACCAGCGCCTCCCGGTCCGCCGCCCCGAGCCCGTAGGCGTCGGCGAACACCCGCAGCCGCCGCGCCTGCTCCTCCACACCGGGCGCGCTCTCGTCACGGCCGGGATCGTGCAACGGCACGAACCGGTAGGCGGCATAGGCCACGTCCCACACCCGCGGCCCCGGATGCGCGGTGTCGAAGTCGATGAACGCCACCGGCCGCCCCTCCCGGAAGACGCAGTTGTACGGCGCCACGTCACCATGGCAGATCACCTCGGCCGGAACGCGCGGAGGAAAGTACCACCCGGCGGCGTCCGCGGGCGCGAAGCCCGCCGTCGCGTCGTGGTAGTCCCGCAGCAACGCCCCCACACCCGCCAGCGCCTCGTCCGTCATCGCGTACGCCGGCAGGGGATAGTCCGGCACCTCACCCGGGACGAAATCCAGCACCTCCCGGCCCGCGTCGTCACACCCGTACGCTCTCGGCGCCCCGGCGAACCCGGCCGCCGCCAGATGGTCCAGCAGCGCGTGCACCGCCGGCGTCCACCGGCGCGCGGGCCGGCGCACCGTGCCCCCCACCCGGACGACACGGTTGACACCACCCCCGGTCAGTTCCTCCTCGTCCGGCTCCGCAGAGCTCCCTCCGGCCGGACCGGCCGGCGCATTCTCCTTCGCGTACGGGAACGTCCCCTCCGGACCGTCGCCCTCACGGTCGTGCCGATCATGCTCCGCCATGCCGCGATCGTACGGAACCGGCGCGGGGACCGGAGGCGGGACAATACCGGGGGAGGAGGAGACATGACCCCCGGCGTGCGATCCGCGGCCGGCACGGGCCGGGAGGTCGCCGTGCTCGTCGGGCTGCAGGCGTCGGGCAAGTCCACCTTCTACCGGCAGCGCCTGGCGGCGACGCACGCCCACGTCAGCAAGGACAACTGGCCCAACGCGCGCCACCGGCAGCGGCGCCAGCTGCGAGTGATCGCCGAGACGCTGGGGGAGGGGCGCGACGTGGCCGTGGACAACACCAACCCCGCTCCCGAGGAGTGGGGCCCGCTCGTCGTCACGGCCAAGGAGAACGGCGCCCGGGTGGTCGCCTACTGGTTCCCTCCCGACCTCACCGCGTCCCTGGCCCGCAACGCCAGGCGAACCGGCCGCGAGCGGGTGCCCGACGTCGGCGTCCTCGCCACGGCCAGACGCCTCCGCCGTCCCCGGCTGTCGGACGGCTTCGACGCCGTCCACACGGTGACCTTCGACGGCCGGGGCGGCTTCACCGTACGCGAGGAGGACGAACCCGGCACGTGAACGACCCACGCGCGGCGGGAACGGGGGCAGGTCACGGTTCGGGGATGTAGGGCGGGGCCACGCCCCAGCCCCAGCGGGGGACCGGAGCCTGCTGCGGGGGACGGGCACCCGGCTGGGAGTTGGCGAAGGCGAGCCGGGTGCCCCACTCGATGTAGCCCGCGAAGGCGGCGCGGAACTCGGGATCGGCCGGCAGCCCGACCACGTCGGCGGCGTCCATCAGGAGATCGACCCAGCGGCGGCGCTGCGGTTCGGTGATGGCCCTGCCGAGATGCTGGACGAGCATGTGGTGGTAGCCCCCGCGTTCGTCGGTGTAGCGGGACGGGCCGCCGAACACTTCCGACAGCCACATGGCGACGTACTTGGGGTGGCCCGGATCCATATGAGCGAAAAGAGGACCGATCAGATCGTCTTTGAGCACCTGCTCGTAGAACGTCTCGGTGAGCCGCTCGAACGCCTCGGCGCCGCCCGCCCAGTCGTACAGGCTCGGGACCGAGGAGCCGGTGCCGCGTACGGCGGTGCGTTCGTAGTGCCGCATCTCCTCGATCTGCCGGACGTACGGCTTGATCTCGGAGAAGAACCTCCCGAAGTGCTCGCCGCCCCGGAAACCCCGCAGGTGGTCCTCGGCGGAGGTCCAGGCGATGCGAAGGACGTACCATTCGGGCTCTTCGACACAGCGGGACAATTCGTAGTCCACACACTGCGGCGCGGCCGACAGGGGCACCGCGGCGCGTTCGTAGGCGGCTTCGAACTCCTCGGCGTCCTGCCGGTCGATCCGGTAGCGGATGTACTCCACGATCATGTGCGTGTCTCCCAAAGGCCGCAGTGTCCGAGTACTTGTAATATTGTAATCACGCTTTCTTGCTATGGGACCGCAGGCTTCGGTGATCCGTGACCACCGAACGGCGGTCTCCGCGAAGCGGCGGTCATCGCCATGCCGACCGGCATCGGCGGCCGGCGAGCGGCTTGCACGGCACAGCCAGAACGGCTTCTCGCCGGCCGGTTTCGACGTCTACGCACGCGTCGACGTTCAGGGCGGCGGGGGAGCGGCGCCACCTGCTCGCCCGCCGGGTGAGGTGTCGGCGCGGTTCAGGCGCGTTTCAGGCGCGTTTCAGGCGCGTTTCAGGCGCCGCCTGCGCCGGCCGCCCCGCCGGCCCTTGCGGTTCGTTCGGCCTCGTCGATGGCCCAGGCGGCGTTGACGAGCCCGATGTGGCTGAACGCCTGCGGGAAGTTGCCGAGCAGCTCCCCGCTCCCGGGGTCGACCTCCTCCGACAGCAGGCCCACGTCGTTGGCGTACGCGGCGGCCCGCTCGAACGCCTCCCCGGCCCGGCCGACCTGTCCGGACATGGCGAGCGCCTGCGCCAGCCAGAACGAGCACAGCAGGAAGGCGCCCTCCTCACCGGCGAGGCCGTCGATGCCGTCCCCGGTGCGGTAGCGGTAGACCAGGCCATGGTCGTCGGTGAGCCGGTCCGCGACCGCGTCGATCGTGGCCAGCACCCGCGAGTCGCCGGCGGGCAGGAAACCGGTGATCGGCACCATGAGGGCGCTGGCGTCCAGCTCCTCGGAGCCGAAGGCCTGCGTGAACGCCCCCACCCGATCGTTCCAGCCCTCACGCAGCAGAGTGTCGCGGATCTCGGCGCGGGTCCGCCGCCAGGACTCCACACGACCCCGCGCCCGCAGGAGGCCGGCGAGGGCGATGCCGCGGTCCAGCGCCACCCAGCACATGAGCTTGGAGTACAGGAAGTCGCGTGGCTCCCCGCGTATCTCCCAGATGCCCTGGTCCTTCTCCCTCCAGCGCCCGGCCGCGGTGTCGGCACAGGCGACGAGGAAGCGCCGGACGTCGTCGTCGATGTCGCCGATCTGTTGTTCGAGGCGCACGGCCGCATCGAGCAGCTCGCCGTACACGTCGATCTGCCGCTGGTTCCACGCGCCGTTTCCGACGCGTACCGGCCGGCTGCCGCGCCAGCCGCGCAGATGCGGCAGGGTACGCTCGCTCAGGTCGTGCTCGCCGCGGACGCCGAACATGATCTGCAGCGCGCGGTCCTTGTGCAGGGATGGGGCCGCGGTGGTCAGGAAGGCGAAGAACTCGCTCGCCTCGTCGGGGCAGGCCGCGACCCACAGGGCGCCCATCGTCAGGGACGCGTCCCGTACCCACGTGTACCGGTAGTCCCAGTTGCGCTCGCCGCCGGCCCATTCCGGCAGCGACGTCGTGGCGGCCGCGACGATCGCGCCGCTGGGCTGGAAGGACAGCGCCTGCAGCACCCGCCCGCTGTGGTGCACCAGATCACGCCACGGGCCGTCGTAGGCCTGATGCAGGCCGGACCACGACTGCCAGGCGACGATCGTGCCGTCCAGCCGGGCCGCCAGTTCCGCCTGATCCCACACCCGCGCGGGAGTCTCCTCCGGCGTCGAGCACTGCATCGCGAAGTGCCGCGTCTCGCCCTCTCGCACCGTGAACACGCCGTACCCGCTGCAGTCGCCGATACAGAGGGGGACAGGCGTGGTCAGCACGAGCCGATCCACGCCGCCTCGGGCGGTCACGCCGCCCTCGACGACGGACAGGATCGGGTAGACCAGGCCGTACTCCGGCCGGGGCCGGTACTCGATCTCCATCGGCACCTCGCCACCGAGGCCGGACACCCGTCGGGCGAGCAGGTGCGGCACACCGACGCCGAGCCGATGGCCGCCGTCGTCCGGCCCGGCGAGCAGGGCGTCGGTGAGAACGACCGTGCCGCTTCCGGTGCGGAAGGTGGTCTCCAGCACCATCGTCTGCGGGAGATAGCGGCGCGTCGTCTCGTACGGGACCACCGGGCGGATCGCCCAGTGCCCGGCATCGTCGTCCAGCAGACGGGCGAAGACGGACGGCCCGTCGAATCGGGGAAAGCACAGCCACTCGGCCGATCCGTCCCGGCCGATGAGGCCGGCGGAATGACGATCGGACACCAACGCGAGGTCGGCGATGGGTGTGGTGCTCATCAGCGCCGGATACCCGGAGAAGAAGACGACGTTACGCACGGGCCGCAAAATCGCGGTAAAGCCGCACGCTCATCGGGACGCCGCCCGGCACCCGGTCAGGTCCCGAGCCGCCGGCGCTCGGCGGCTCGCAGGGCGTCCGCGGCCGTCAGCAAGGAGGCTCCGAGAAGCACGACGTCCTTCACCAGGAACTGCCCCGTGAGTGACAGCTTCGGTTCCCCGCGTGTCTCTTGCCACGCCTCGCGCGTCGTGGCCAGGAAGCTGAGGGTGGTGGCGAACATGCCGACGGCGGCGAAGCTGCCGAGCGCTGACGCCCGCGGCGCGAACGGTTTTGCCCCGATCAGCGAACCCACGACGATTTCGGTGACGCCGAGCAGCCTGGCGACATTCTTCTCGCCCATCCTGGCGATGAGCCACGCGAGCGGAGGGCTGGAGGTGACGAGGGGACGAATGTTCTCCACCTCGTAGTCTTCGAATTTTATCCGCCCGATCTCCAGAAGGTTGACCACAAGCCCATAGCGGATAGTCGAGATCCCCACGCTATGCGCTATTTTCCCGAAGCGGTGTATCTCCATGAAAGCCTCGCCGCTTATATCGCTGGATGCAGGACTCGAAACACCAGCCGATGCCGAGCATCAGGTCATGCCGCACCGTGTACGGACCTCGGGTCGTCGACCTTGAGCTTGGCTCCGGTGTCGGAGACGAACACGACCAGGAGCTTGGCCCGTTTGGTCCGGCTGGTGTTCTCGGTGACGACGTGGTGGGCGCCCGGCTGCTCAACCCAGTTCTCGCCTTGGCGGTAGATGCGCGCGGGCTCGCCGGCGAGCCCGCTGCGCACGGTGCCTTCGAGGACGTAGGCGTAGACGAACGCCGTGCCGTGACGATGCGGCCTCGCTCGTGCGTCGGGCGGGAAGTCGACGATCGCCGAGGTGAACGTCCTGCCCTTCACATTCGGGAGGCTCTGCTGAAGCAGAGGCGTGAGAGTCTCGGCGGGGTGCCTCGACGTCACGGCCACGGTCGGCGTCGTGACATGAGCGGGCCGGTCCCAGGTGGAGCGGGGCGCGGCCGCGGTCAACGTGGCGACGGCCAGCAGTCCCCCGGCGAACCGCATTCCGATCACAACGGGTCTCCTGTTCGGTCTTCTGTGACGCGGATGATCGTCTTGCCCCGGGTGCGCGTGGCGGGGGCGAACGCGGCGGGTGCCTCGGCGAGCGGCCGTACGGCGGCGACGACCGGCGTGAGCCGGCCGTCCCTCAGTCGCATCGCGAGCTCGGTGAGCCGGGCGCGGTCGGGTTCGACCACGAAGAAGACCGCCCGCCCGGCCTTGGGCTGAACCTTGGGCGGCAGGGTGATGGAGACAAGCGTGCCTCCGGCCCGGACCAGGGCGGCCGACCGGTCGAGAACGTCCCCGCCGATCACATCGAACACGACGTCGGCCTCGCCGGCGTTCTCCAGCTTCTCCGTCTGCAGGTCCAGGAAGGTGTCGGCGCCCAGTGCGAGCACCCTGTCCCGGTCGGCGGACCGGCCAGTGCCGATGACACGGGCGCCTGCCTCGCGGGCGAGCTGTACCGCGATCGAGCCGACGCCGCCCGCGGCGCCATGGATCAGGACGGTCTGGCCCGCGGTGAGGCGGCCGTGGTCGAACAGGCCCTGCCAGGCGGTCAGCCCGGAGATCGGCACCGCGGCGGCCAGGGTGTGGTCGACGTCCGCCGGCAGCGGCGCGAGATTGCGGGCCTCCACCGCGGTGTACTCGGCGAGCGAGCCGTTGCGGGTCCAGTCGGCCAGGCCGAACACCCGCTGGCCGACACTCAGACCGGTCGTGCCGAACCCCAGCTCTTCGACGACGCCCGACAACTCGTGCCCGGGCACGCTCGGCGTCCGGTCGCGGCCTGCGCGATCGGTCCACGTGGTCGGCCAGTCCAGCTCTCCAGGGGTGAAGCCCGCGGCGTGCACTCGCACGATGACGTCGTTCCCGGCCGCTTGGGGGTAGGGCACGTCCGACAGGGACAGCCCGGCGAGACCGGCTTCACGGTCCCGCACAGTTATGGCTTGCACAGAAGGGTCCTTCCCGGGAAGGGGCGCTCGAGCGCGCGGCCCGTTCACCGGCAGGGCTCGTCGCGGCTCGTCGGAGGAACGCGGCAGGTGGACGCCTTCACGTCCGGCTGATCGAGCTCATCTGCTCACGAGCGTTCGTCCGTCTGTCCCGTGTGGTTCTCATCGAGTGGTTCTCACCAGGGAGACGAGGTGACCCCCCGGGGTGTGACAGCTCAGACGTGAGAAAGCTTGTCCGGGTTGATGACCCTGCGGTACGCGCTGATCAGACCGTCGGTGATCTGAAACGTGTCCACGGAGTAGACACGGCCCTCCCGTTGGCACACCAGGGCGAGCTCGCCGCCGACCTCGACGAGGTCGATGCGGTCCGGACGCCACCGGCGGCCCACGCGCACCATCACCCCGGCGACGCGTTCGCCACCGGAGACGGGCTTGCGCATGGCGGCGGCCTTGCCGCCGCCATCGGTGATGTAGACGGCCTCGGGGTGCAGCAGCCTG
The DNA here is from genome assembly GCF_039649665.1 of Microbispora sp. ZYX-F-249. NCBI lineage: Bacteria > Bacillati > Actinomycetota > Actinomycetes > Streptosporangiales > Streptosporangiaceae > Microbispora > Microbispora maris. Next base: position 99,910 of record NZ_JBDJAW010000012.1, read on the forward strand.
ACCAGGCCGGCCAGATCCCCGGTCTCGTAGGCGGCGCGAAAGGCGGTCAGCACGCGTTCACGCTCCGCCTTCGACGCCTGCGGCGAAGACTGCTTCGCGTCGGCCACCCGCCGCCGCGCCCGCGAGGCCAGTTGCCGAGCACCCGGCACGGAGACAGCCAGCACTTCGGCGATCCGGACGAACTCGAGACCGAAGACATCGTGCAGGACGAAGGCCACCCGCTCCGGCGGGCTCAACTCCTCCATGATCAGGAGCATCGCCGAGCCGACGGACTCGTCGACGAGGACCGGCTCCGACGCGTCCGGCCCCGTCAGCAGCGGTTCCGGCAGCCACGGCCCGATGTAGGTCTCCCGGCGGAAACGGGCGCTTTTGAGCATGTCGTACGACCGCCGCGCGGACACCGTCACCAGCCAGGCCCGCAGATCATCGATGTCCTGCAGATCTGTTCCGGCCGCCCGCAGCCACACGTCCTGGGTCACGTCCTCGGCATCGGCCACACTGCCCAGCAGCCGGTAGGCCACGCCGAAAACCGCGGGCCGGTGCCTCTCCCATTCGGCCCCGAGCATGTCCTCGTGCTCAGACCCTCCAGGCGCGTAATCGTCGCACATGAGAACCGCGACCTCCTCCAGCGTGCGAATCCTCGAGTCCGGTGCCGCCGAGGTCTTCGCGTCGGCCTTCGTTCAGACGGCGCCCGCATCGATCGCAGGAACGACATCGGCCTCAACGCTCTTCTGTCGCACCCGGTTTGAAGCACCGTGGCCGATTTGGACGATATCGTCCACTTTGCGGTTAGTTGTCTGATTGTGTCAAACCGGCGATAGAGGTCCCCGACCTGGGCCTTCGCGTTGTCCGGCATCATGTCGAGGGCGATCACGAGGGGCCGTTCTTCCCTGGAGTCGCGCCACCGACACGCTTGACAATTCCGACATTACCCAACAAACTGGACGAAATCGTCCAGTCCTCCGTCGGGATCATCCCGCGGGCGCCGACGCGGTCACGGCCACGCCGGCGTGGGGGACGGCTGGCAGCACGCCGGGCGAAACCGCGCTCGACGGCCCGCATCCGCAGGCCCCGAACTCGACTCCCCGACAACACGGCCAGCGCTGAGCAGGAGCGCGGTCATGACGATGACCTTTCGCGGCGGCAACGGGCCCGTACGGGCACTCGCCGCCTGCCTACGCAAAATCCCCGCCGGGCGGGTCGCCGACGTCCTCCTGACCGTCCCGGCGACCCTGAAGGCCCGGCGAGTACGGGACAGATCCCTGCGAGCGGTGGCGTCCATCCGCCTCGAACTGGACGCCATCAACCTCGCGGGCGTGAACACCCGGGTCTCCGAGACAGACGGGAACGGGGAGGCCGCCCAGCTGGCCCGGGCCGTCAACACGACGCTGGAACGGCTGCGCGAGGCCTGCGATCGCGCCGAACGCGCGCGCAAACGGCAGCGGCAGTTCGCCGCGGACGCCTCTCATGAGCTGTGCACTCCCATCGCCGCACTGCGCATGCGGTTGGAGGATGCGCAGTTGCATCCGCGCGAGACCGATCTGGACGATCTCCTCGGCCACACGTTGCATGACCTCGACCGGGTGCAGGGCATCGTCACCGACCTGCTCCTCCTGACCCGCCTGGGGACCGCCCCCCGGAGAGTGGAACAGGTGAACCTCACGGCGCTGGTCCGGGCAGAGGCCGCCCGGCAAATCGACGGGCACCACATCCACCTCCGGCTCGACCCCGAAGTGAACGTCGACGGTGATCCCGAGCAGATCATCCGGATGCTGGGCAACCTGCTCGACAACGCCCGGCGGCACGCCGTCCGCACGATAAGGATCGGCCTGCGTCGCGCGGGGGACCGCGCCGAGCTGTCAATCGCCGACGACGGAGAGGGCATTCCCCCGGCCGACCGCGAGCGGATCTTTCACCGCTTCGTGCGGTTGGACGCCGCCCGCAGCCGGGACAGGGGAGGCGCCGGCCTCGGCCTGGCCGTCGCTCGCGGCATCGCCTCCGCCCACCACGGCAGCCTCCACGTCGAGGGATGCGCATGGGGTGGAGCGTGCTTCGTCCTGCGGATGCCGCTCTCGCCGGGCGGCCGCACGTGATCGATCTGTCCGGCCCTGGCGCCGGGGGACCACGCGTGCCGCTTCCGCCAGGTGTGACGCCACGGGCCCGCAGGGAATCGCGGGAACCGCCGAATCGCGTCGCCCGCCGACGGGGCGCCGAGTCATTGCTCAACTAGGGTGACCGGCCATGAGATTCCTCATCGTCGGTGGCAGTGGATTTCTCGGCAGCGAACTCGCTCGGCGGTGTCTGGCGTCCGGACATGAGGTGGCCGCGACCTACCTCACCCGATCAGGAGAGACCGCCGGCATTGAGTGGTTGCCGCTCGATGTGCGCCGGAAAGAGGCCGTCGACGCGCTGATCAGCGCATTCCGGCCTGATGTGGTCGTCAACGCCGCGTTCCGGCAGACGGATTGGGCGCCCACCGCGATTGGAGCCGTGAACGTGGCTCTCGCTGCCTGTGCGGCTGGCGGGCGTCTGGTCCATGTGTCGAGCGACGCGGTCTTCTCCGGTGCCGCGATCCGCTATGACGAGACCTGTGTTCCCGACCCGATCACTCCGTACGGCGCGGCCAAGGCCGCCGCAGAGACGGCGGTGGCCGCGATCGCGCCGTCGGCGGTCATAGCCCGGACGTCCCTCATCATCGGCGACGGTGACTCCCCGCACGAGGCGCTGGTGCGTTCACTGGCCGGCGGGGCGAGGGGAGTGCTGTTCACCGACGACGTGCGGTGTCCCGTGCACGTCGCCGATCTCGCCGCCGCGCTCCTCGAACTCGCCGTGTCCGGGCATCACGGAGTCCATCACGTCGCGGGGGCCGACGCGGTGAGCCGATACGAGCTGGGAGTGCTCATCGCCCGGCGTGACGGCCTCGACGAAAGTGGTCTGCCATCAGGCCGGCGGGCGGACAGCGGTATACCCGGACCGCTCGATGTGCGTCTGGAATGCGACATGACCCAGCGGCGGCTCCGGACCACGCTACGTGGCGCGCGGCAGTTCCTGGGCGAGGCTTCCTGCTGATCGCGATCTTCTCGTGATGAAGCGGACTCCGACTCCGCTGGCAGCAGGCGCTGCCGCTGCAGATGGGGCAGCACCGGCAGCGTCCGCGATCGATGATCATGACGTTGCGCGAGCTCCAGCAGGGGAGTGGGGAGCCGATCGCCGGTAGCTCACCGGCGAGTTCGGGATCTCCATAGGGCCAGGGCCGGCATCTGGAGTCACTTGACGCGACGGCTGGCGCCGAGGGGGCCGCCTTGATGAGCCAGGGGGGCCGAGTTCCCCCAGACCGGACACTCTAGGCGGATATAGTTCATTTCCGCCTATACCAAACAGAATTCACCTTCTGTCCGGTATGGCGGAGAGCGGGGGTTTCTGTCCGATGGGCGAGGCCTCGCAGCGGATCGCAGCCATCTTGCGGGCGGGGTGCTCGGGGCCGCGGTGACGATGCAATCGCGGGTTCCGGATGTCGTCGGCGCGGCGGGCGCTGCGCCTATGGCGCGCGGGTGAGTGGCGGGCCGGCCGGGCTCCGGCGGCCCTGAAGGCCGGCAGGGCCATCGGAGCCCGCGCGTCCCGGCGCTGCCGGAACGGTCCGGCCGCCGCCGCGTACACGGCGCGGCCGTCGTCGCCGCCGCGCCGGTGCGAGAGTTCGCCGGTCGAGTCCGAGGACCCGGTCGACGATCGCCGGGCCGCGTGCGGCGTGGACTCGGCTCACGGCGCCCGGGAGGCCAATTGGCCGGGTTACCCCGCCTTCTCCTGCCCTGGCACCCCCTTCCGGCAATGCTCGATAATGAACATTATGTCAAGTAGTGCTTTGAAGGCCCTCCCCGTCCGCCGGGATCGGGGTGCTCACGCCGCTGCGGCATCGAGCGCAGCCCGCGGGTGCGGCGTGCACCGGCATCGGCACCGAGCGCGGGCCCAGCGGCTGCTTTCCCTGCTGCGGACGGATGCTTCGCCCACACAACCACGACGAGGGCCGCCGTGGCCGCGTCCGTCCTTGCCCGGTTCGATACGCCTGGCGCAGCTGCCACCGGGACGGCCCCTTGTTCTATCCGTCTCCGGTCGGCCCCTCGGCGAGCCCTGCGGGGGCCGGTCACGCACAGTCACCGCTCCCCTCTCCCCCGCTTTGTCCGCCGCTCGAGGCCCGTGCCCACGAGCGCGACCCGCTGTCGCGGTCCGGCAGCCGGGACGAGACTCACTCCCCCGCGGTCGGCCACTGTGGCGGCGTCCAGCAGGTCGCCCTCTTTTTCTCGCGGTTCGAAGCCGTGCGTGGCGAGTGCCGTCTCAGGCGGGCGCGGGCGACGTCTCTCATGGCGCTTGCGGGAGGACGTCGCCCGTGTCGATCAGCGACTTGAGGTTCGCCAGCACGGCCGGCCATCCGTGTTGTCGTACCAGGCGAAGCCTGTACACCAAGCCAACCGACGACATCGCCGCCGGCCATGTCCAAGAGACAAGATCACGAGGCCCGGGGCATCTCAGCACGACGAATGTGTGGCAGGAACAGGGACGCTAACTGTGGTGCGTCACCGCCAGGGTGCGCACGACGCAGAACTCGTTGCCCTCGGGGTCGGCCATGACCACCCAGCTTCGGTCTGGGCCTTGGCCCACATCTCTCTTGACGGCGCCGAGACCGAGCAGTCTGGTCACCTCGTCGTCGGTGCTGCCGTCGATCGGGCTGACGTCGAGGTGGAGCCGGTTTTTCACGGTCTTGCCCTCGGGCACCTGGATGAACTGCAGGGTGGGCGGCATCTGGCGGGTGAGCACCTGCTCGATGGTCGGCTCCCAGGAGCCGATTTCGACCTTGCCTTCGTTGCGGTCGATCACGTTGAGGTCCAGGACCTCGCACCAGAAGGCCGCGACTCTCTCCGGGTCGTGGCAGTCGATGGTCAACTCGGTGAATCTACTTGTCATGTCTCTCTCCGGTGTTCGAAGGCGTTCCGAACCATGCGGAGAGTGCCGCACGCAGCGAAGGCGTGGCGGTGTCCGCAGGTTCGTCCAGGCCGGCGGCCCAGGCGAGATGGCCGTCCGGGCGGATCAGCAGGGCGTCGGCCTGCCGGTCGGCGGTCTTGGCAGTGTGGACATCGAGGAGATGCCGCCATTCCCAGGCGGCCTGGCGGAGCTCTGGGCGGTCGGCCAGGTCGAGCAGGACGGGCCGGGCGGTGCGCATGAGCTCGGCCACGCTGACGACGCCTTCATCGGTGTGCAGGGTGAGGTCGGGGGCGAAGGTGCCGGCCAGCGGATGATGTCCGGTGCCGGGCATCGGGTAGCGGATGTCGGTGCCGGCGACGAGGGCTCCCATGCGGCGCAGCGGCTGCTCGTCGGTGAGCAGTTCGGTGAAGATCTCCCGGAGCGCTTCGGCGGCTGCGTCGTGCCCGCGGCGCAGGGCCACCTGCGCTCGGGTGTGCAGCATGGTGCGGGCGCCGGCGAGATGGCGTTCGGTGTGGTAGGTGTCCAGCAGGCCAGCCGGGGCCGTGCCGTGCAGGTCGGCGGCGAGCTTCCAGGCCAGGTTGACCGCGTCCAGCATGCCGGCGTTGAGCGCCACTCCGGTGGCGGGGAACAGGTGCGCCGCGTCACCGGCCAGGAAGATGCGGCCCTCGCGGTAGCGCTCGGCCTGACGGGCCTTGAAGGTGAAGCGCGACAGGCGGGTCGATCCGGCCAGCGGCAGGTGGACGCCGAGCACGCGGTGGATGCTGTCCTGCAGTTCGGTGAGGGTCATCGGGACGTCGTCGTCGTATTCGGTGGTCTCGTCCTCGATGGTGTAGAGGGAGACGGACCGGGTGCCGGGTGAGGAGCCGACGCCGAGCAGGCCCTGGCCGGTGCGGGTGAATCCGGCGCGGATGGTGCCGAAGCCGGGAACGTCGAGATCGCCGTTGCCGAGAACGGTGACCGTGTCGGGCAGGGTGACCTGGGCCAGCCGGTTGACCTCGGGATAGGTGGTGCCGGGGAACGGGATGCCGGCCTTGTCGCGGATGCCGCTGCGCGCGCCGTCACATGCGACGAGGTACCGGCTGCTCGTCCGGTACGGTCCGTCCGGGCCGCGCACGTCCACGGTCACCGCGTCGTCGTCCTGGCTCACCTCGATCACTTCGTGCCCGCGGCGGAGGTCCACGCCGAGTTCGCCGGCGCGTTCGCCGAGCAGCCGCTCCAGCAGTTGCTGCGGCAGCGGCAGGGCGTGCATCGGGGGATCCGGCATCCGGGTGAAGTCCAGGTGCACCCCGCCGAACGGGAACCGGGGGGCGGGCATCGGGCCGGTGCAGGCCGCTTCGAAACGGTCCAGCAAGCCTCGGTGGCGCAGCAGGTCCAGGATCTGGCCGCCCAGGCCGCCGGCTTTGGGGGTGTCGCGGGGTCGCGGCTGCCGTTCCAGGACCAGGGGCCGCACTCCGGCCAGGCGTAGTTCGGCGGCCAGCATGAGACCGGTCGGGCCGGCCCCCACGATGATCACGTCGGCATTGTCCGACGGCCGCTCTTCTTCCGCGGGCTGGGTGGCATCGTGGTGCTTCATCATCGATGATCTCTCAATCATGTCGGGACGGAGGTGTCAGCCGGGAGCCAGGCGGCTGAGATGCTCCCAGGCGCGGTATTCCTCGGTCCTTGCCTGGTTCATCTGCTGGACCAGGTCGAAGGACTGGCTGCCGACGATCAGCCGCAGGGGCGGGCGGGGCAGGTCCACGAGTTGCATGACGACCGGCGCGGCCGTGCTCGGGTCGGGCCCCGTTTCGTCGCCCCACATCTCGGCGAGCTTCGCCCGCAGCGGCTCGTACGCCGGGCTGGGCGTGGTGGCTGTCGTGCCGGTCGTGAACAGGCCGGTGTCGTAGCCGCCCGGCTGGACGATGGTGACCTTGACGCCGAAGGGCTCGACCTCCATGGCCAGCGCCTGGCCGAGGGAGTCGATCGCGGACTTTCCCGCCGCGTACAGGCCGGCCGAGGCCATCCCGCCGCCCGTGCCCATCGTCGTCACCAAGAGGATGTGGCCCGAGCCCTGGGCGCGCAGGTGGGGCAGCACGGCCTGGGTGACCCAGATCTGGCCCAGGACGTTGACGTCGAAGTGGGCTCTGATCTGGAGCTCCGTGGCCTCTTCGACCATGCCGTACAACATCGCGCCGGCGTTGTTGACCACGATGTCGAGCTTGCCGAACGCGGCAACCGCCCGTTCCACGCCCTCGTGCACCGCGGCGCGGTCGGAGACGTCGAGCGGGAGGCACGCCAGGGTGTCGGGGTGGCGGGCCCGCAGGGCCGCCAGCGGCGCCATGTCGCGGGCCGCGGCCACGACGCGATCTCCTCGCTCCAGCGCCGCCTCCGCGAACGCTCTGCCCAGCCCCCTGGACGCACCGGTGATGAACCACACACGCATGACATTCACTCCTTGCATCAGTCGTCGATGGCCTGGTAGACGGTGGTCCAGAAGTCGGCCATAAGGTGGGCCGGATTCGGGACGGTGTAGCCGAGCTGGCAGAGCAGGATGCCGGTGAGCTGGTTGGCCGGGTCGGCGTAGGCGGAGGTGCCGCTGCCGCCGTCCCAGCCGAACTGGCCGATCGGCGCGTAGTCGCCGCGGTAGGTGCGCACCGCCATGCCGATGCCCCAGCCGCCCTGCTGGCCCTGGCCGAAGGAGATGTGCACGGCGCTGGTGGCCAGGGCGGTGCGGGCGGCGTTCTGCTCGGAGGTGAGCCGGTTGGTGGTCATCAGCTCCACCGCGGCGCGGGACAGGACGCGGCGGCCGTTGTGGGTTCCGCCGTTGAGCAGCATCCGGAAGTAGGCGTGGTAGTCGTCGGCGGTCGACACCAGGCCGCCACCGCCGCCCTGGAACGCCGGCGGCTTGCTCCAACGACCGTTCTCGGGCTCGTCCCAGGCGAGGAACTCGCCCGTGGCGGGGTCGGGGGCGTACAGGGTGGGCAGCCGGTCGAGCCGGTCGGCGGGCACGTGGAAGCCGGTGTCGCTCATCCCCAGGGGCTCGAAGATGCGCTCGCGCAGGAAGTCCTCGAAGCTCTGGCCGGTGACCCGGGAGACGAGCACGCCGACCAGGTCACTGCTGAGCTGGTACTGCCACTGCTCGCCGGGCTGGTGCATCAGCGGCAGCTCGCCCAGGCGGCGCATCCACTCGTCCTGCTCCGGCACCTCGGTCGGCAGGTTCGGGGTCAGGCCGCGCTCGAAGATGGCGTTCAGGATCGGGGTGCCCAGCGCGGTCATGTCCATGCCGAGGCCGAAGGTGGAGGTCAGCACGTCCCGGACGGTGATCGGCCGGCGCGCCGGCACGGTGTCGTCCAGCTCGGCGTCGAGCCGCGTCAGCACTCGGCGGTCGGCCAGCTCCGGCAGCCACTCGTCCACCGTGTCGTCCAGCCGCAGCCGGCACTCGTCCAGCAGCACCATCGCCGCCGCGATCGAGACGGGCTTCGATGTGGAGGCCATCCGGAAGATCGTGTCCCGGCGCATCGGCGCGCCACCGTCGTGCCGCATCGTCCCGATCGCCTCGACGTGGGTCTCCTCGCCGCGGCTCACCAGGGCGACGAGGCCGGGGATCCTGCCCGACGCCACGTGCCGGGTCAGCACCTCACGCAGCCTGCGTAGTCCCTGCTCGGACAGGCCGTTCCTGCCAGTTGTCATGATCTTGTCCTTGTCGTCATGAATGGTCCGCCGGTTCCTTGCGATCCGGCGTTCGTGCGTTCCTCTCGCGGAGGGGCCTGTCAGCGGGCAGCCCGGCCAGGTGACGGCCGCTCCCCGGCGAAGCCGGAAGCGTAGTTCCTGAGCCGTACGAGGTGGGGGCGGGCCACCGTCGTGCGGCCGAGCTCCTTCTCCGGAGGTGGGCCCAGGAAGAACTGGTCGGCGCCTTCTCGCCCCATCTGCTGATGCTCGGCGACGAAGCCGCGCATTTCCCGCTCGTAGGCGGCGAACGCCTCCGCGTGGCCGCCGCCGGCGGCCAGTTCGCCCGCCAGGATGTAGGCGCCGATCAACGCCCGGGAGGCGTCGCGACCCGAGGCCGGCGCCGCGCAGTAACCGGCGTCCCCGACCAGCACCACCCGGCCGGAGAACCAGCGGTCCATCTCGACCTGGGCGTTCGCCTCGAAGAACAGATCCTCCGCCTCCCACATCTCCTCCAGCAGGCGCCGGACCAGCCGGCCTTCGCCGGCGAACCGCTCGGCCACGATGCGCTTGTGCTGCCCGGCGTCGTCGCGGTCGTAGGCCAGCGGCCCGGAGGCGAAGTGCAACACCGCGCGGGCTCGGGCGCCGTCGCGGGTGGCGAGCACCCCGGCCGCCTTGCCCGGTACGCGGTGAACCTGGCCGCCGGCCTCGGCGCCGAGCCGACTGGGTAGGCCGAAGACCGCCGTGTAGAGGCCCAGGTGCCGGACGAAGCGCTCCTGCGGCCCGAAGGCCAGCGAGCGGGTGCGCGAGAGCAGCCCGTCAGCGCCGGCCACCAGGTCGAAGCGGCGCGGCCGGCCGCGGTCGAAGGTGACCCGCACGTCGGCGTCGGCCTGCTCCAGAGTGGCGACCGAGTCGTCGAAGACGTACTCGACCTCCCGCCGGGTGGCCTGGTACAGCAGGCCGGCCAGGTCGTCCCTGAGGATCTCGACGTCGGTGGGGCGGATCGCCACCGGCAGGGCGTTCTCGTCCGCCATCGCCGCGCCGCCCAGGCGCAGGTCCAGCGCTCGGACCTGGTCCAGCAGGGCCATCCGGTCCAGCACGTCCAGTGCCTCGCCGCGCAGGCCCGTCGCGTAGCCGCCCGCGCGCAGTCCGGGCGCGTGCTCCACCACCGTCGGGGTGAAGCCGTGGTGGCGCAGCCAGTACGCCAGGGCGGCCCCGGCGACGCCGGCACCGCAAACAAGGACGTCCATCCACGTGCTCCCTCGACCAGCGGCGATTCGTACGAATCGAGGATCAAGTACGGTGAACACCCGGAACAATGACGAACCCCGAAAGATCACCTTCAGTGGGAGTGGACGGAGCAGGTCAGGCGTGGAACTGCGGGACATCGAGATCTTCCTGACCTTGGCCGAGGAGTTGCACTTCGGTCGGACCGCCGCCCGGCTGTGCCTGTCGCCCGCCCGGGTCACCCAGGCGATCCAGAAGCAGGAACGTCAGGTCGGCGCTGCGCTGTTCGAGCGCAACAACCGCACGGTCCGGCTGACCCAGGTGGGGCGTCAGCTCCGGGACGACCTGCGTCCGCTGTATGCCGGGCTGAAGGAGAGCGTGGAACGCGCCCAGCTCGCCGGTCAGGGCATCACCGGCACGCTGCGCGTCGGCATGCTCCCCCTCAACGCCTACGACCTACGCCCCTACTGGGACGTCTTCCGCCTCCGCCACCCGCGATGGAAGCTGCGCATCCACAAGGCACAGCTGGGCGAAGCCTTTCCCGCGCTGCGGCGCGGGGACATCGACGTCCTGGTGAGCTGGCTGCCCGTCGACGAACCCGACCTCACCGTGGGGCCGGTCGTGTTCGCCGAGCAGCGCGTGCTGGCCGTCGCCGCCGACCACCAGCTCGTCGGGCGCGCGTCGGTCTCGCTGGAGACGATCTCCGACTTTCAGCACCCGCACGCCGACACCGGCCCCGGTTACTGGTTTGACGCCTACGCTCCGCGCCTCACCCACCGGGGCCGTCAGATCGAGCGCGGCCCCGTGGTCCGCGACGCGGAAGAGGCCATGACCCTCGCCAGCATGGACGGACTCGTCGTGCTCTTCCCCGCCCACGTCAGCCGCTACTGGGCACGGCCTGACATCGCCTACCTGCCGGTCAGGGACCTGGAGCCGCTGCCGTACGCGCTGGTGTGGCGCAGCGAGGCGGAGAGCGAGCCCATCCGGGCTCTGGCCGGGATCATCCGCGACCTGGGCCCTCTCCCGTCGGCCTGAAGAGCCCGTTCAGACCGTGGTGAAGTCGAGCCGGGTGTCCATGTCCAGCCGGAACCGGCCGTAGGGGTTCACGTGAGCCCAGAACAGCGGGCTGAGGGCTCGCCCTGAGCCAGGGCAGCAGCTTGAAGCCCAGCAGCGCTGCATCCCCGCACCCTCGTGGTGCGGGGATGCAGGCGTACAGGGCTGTGGGATGGTGCCGCTCGCCGTGCCGCACTCCGCTCAGCCTCGCGAACCGGTCGTTGCCACGAAGCACACGGGCTACATCCGGGTCCGCGCGTATGTCCGCAGCGCGTCGCGGACCAGGGACGCCGCCCGGACGTCGCCGTACATGCCGGCGAAGCGGGGGTCGTCGACGTACATGTCCCCCAGGCACGTCACCATCTCGATCGCGCGATCCCGGTCGCCCTCGGCCGTGGGGGTGCCCGGGATCCGGCTCAGCCACCGGACGTGCCGGGCGGCCAGTTCCTGAGCGTGTTCCGATGCCGGACGGACCCCGGCTTTCGCCGCGGCGACCCATGCGGCGACGAGGTCCTCGGCGGCCCGCTTCCAGGCCCGCTGCTGGTCAAGGGGCTTGCCGTGCCACCAGTCGTTGCTCACCCGGAACGCGCGCTCGCCCCAGCGCGAGATCACGTCGTCCTGGTAGTGGTCGTTGAAGCCCGCCAGCATGACGTCCATCCGGGGTTCCGCCCCCGCTTGCAGGGCCTCGATCGTGTGACGCACGGACTGGATCTGCCGTTCGATGCGGTCCCGTTCCTCTTCCAGGGCGGCGATGTGGGCACGGAGCCCGTCGAATGTGTCCACTTCGTCGGCCAGGACCTCGGAGATGGCCTGCAGGCCCATGCCGAGCCGGCGCATGAACAGGATCCGCTGTAGCCGGGCGACCGCGGCGGGGTCGTAGTAGCGGTATCCGTTCGCGCCGACCCGGGACGGGGCCAGAAGCCCGATGCGGTCGTAGTGGCGAAGGGTGCGGCTGGTGATGCCGGCTCTCGCCGCGAGCTCCTGGATCGTCCACTCCATCGTTGCGGTGTCACCCTCGGTGGAGCGTGGCGGCGATGATCTCCGAGCTGTCGGCGTGCAGGGCCTGGGCGGCGGTCTGCCCGGTCGCCGCCAGGTAGGTGTCGACCAGGCGGTTGCCCGCGGCGTACCCGGCGCCCATCGGCAGCCCGACCGGGGTGAGGCCGAAGCGCTCGGCGCTGGGGTCGCCGTGCACCCAGGCGGTGAAGTTCTGCATACCGGTGACGTCGAGCCCGGTGAGCACCTTGGCGAAGACCTCGTCGTCGTGCAGGTGCGGCACGGCGATGCGGGCGTAGCCGAGCTCGTCGCCGTAGAGCTGGCGGGCGAAGGCGTCGGCCAGGCCCTCCCCGACGATGTGATCACCCACCGTGACGGTCATCGGGTCCCACCCGACCCCGCCCGGGCTCCACCGCAGGTTGTGGTGCAGTTCGTGCACGGCGGTGGCCTCCAGTCGCTCCACGTTCTCGGGGAAGGGCCAGAGCGTGATGGTGATGTGGCCCGAGATGCCGCCGAACCCGGTCATTCCTCGGCAGGGACCCATGAAGTGCTCGTCGGCCGGATCGCCGAGGACGAACAGCACGGTGATGTCCGGGGCCTCCAGCCCAGGCGTCGCCTCCAGCAGTACGTCGAGGGCGTCGTCGAAGGCGCGTTGCATCCGCTCCCAGGCTCCGGCCGCCGCCAGGGTTTCGAGCGCGTCGAGGCAGCGCTCCTCGTCGCGGTCGATGGGGAATCCGGACGTTTCGCGGTGTACGGCAACCAGGTCGACCTCGCCGGGCTGGTAGCGGTACATGCCTCGGATGGGCTCCAGCATCGAGCGCAGCAGGTCGGCGCGGTCGGCGGCCGGGGCGGGCAGGATCCGCCTCATGGCGGAGTAGGTGTCAAGGACAGTGATCGACATGGCCGGGATGCTAGAAGTTGACGCAGCGTCAAGGTCAACCCGGCGGGCCGGCCCCGGGCAGGCGAACACCACCGCGCCCGGCCCGACCGACACCCCTGGTACGTCGGGGCTCGCTCCCGGCCCGGAGGAGGAGATCGCCGCCGTCGTGGCGTTCCTCGCCTCCGAGCAGAGTGGCTTCATCACCGGTTCGGGCCTGTACGTCGACGGCGGCCTGAACCGGATCAGAGTTCGGCCACCGGGGCCGCCGGTGTCAGGCGGGGGGCTCGGGCAGGCAGACCGTGATGGCCTGGGGCACGACTTTGACCGTGATGCGGTCGACCCGGTCGCGGGCTCCCCCGTCCAGTTCGTACGCCATGGGGGTGCGGAGTTTGACCGACACCTTCCTGGCGCGGGTGATGCGGACGAAGGGGGACTTCTCGGCGTTTCCGGCGCTCATGCGGCCGAGGGCGCGGGCCCATTGGATGGGGCCTTCGGCGGTGGAGACGCCGACTTCGAGCCAGCCGTCGTCGAAGCGGGCGTCTTCGAAGACGTCGATGCCGCCGGTGACGGTGCCGACGTTGCCGACCAGGACGCAGCTGGCGTCGCCTTCGAACCAGTCGTTGCCGTCGACCTTGATTTTCATGGGGGTCACGGCGCCGCCGACGTGGCGCAGCCCGGTCCAGATGTAGGCGAAGCGGCCGAGGCGGTCCTTGAGGCCGCGGTCGGCGTCGGCGATCATTTCGGCGTCGAAGCCGACGCCGGCCATGACCGCGAAGTGCTCGCCGTTGATCTTGCCGAGGTCCATGGTGGCGCGGCGGCCCTCGAAGCCGATCCGTACGGCTTCGGGCAGGTCCTCGGGGATGCCGAGGTTGCGGGCGAGCAGGTTGGCGGTCCCTGCGGGGATCACGGCGACGGTGGCGTCGCTTCCGGCGAGGGCGTCGACGCAGCGTTGGACGGTGCCGTCGCCGCCCCAGAGGAAGAAGAGGTCCGCGCCGTCCTTGAGGGCCTGGCGGACTTTCTTGGGGGCCTTCTTGCTCTTGGGGACCTCGTACCAGAGCAGGTCGGCGACGTCGTATCCGGTGATGAGTTTGCGGAGCTCGTCGAGTCCCCCGCCGATGGTCTTCTTGCGGTGGGCGATGACGGCGACGCGGGGCGCCGTGGTGCGGGGGGTGGCGGTAGCGGCGGTGGCGGGCTCGTCCGTGGACCGCCGGTCAGCGGATTTCACCATGGACTGCCGGCTACCCGGATGGGGGCGGGTTAGGCGTCGGGCAGGGTGTAGTCGAGGAGGTAGTGGTGGCCGTCCTCCACGCGGATCGTGCCCTCACCGGTGAGGCCGGCCAGTTCGCCGGTGCCGCTGGTGGGGACGATCTGCCATTTCATCCACTGCTCGCCGTCGTGGCTGCCCGCGCTGTGCTGGAGTACGAAGGTGCCTTTGCGTCCGTGGAGGGTTCCTTCGAAGTGTTCGACGCCGACGTAGGCGGCGGGGCCGCCGGGGGTGACGACGGTGAGGATTTCGGTGGTGCTGGTGCCGACGAGGTCGCCCTCGAAGGTTTTGGCGATGTGGTTGCGGCCGAAGGTGGCGCCTTCTTTCTCCTCGGTCGCCAGCTCGGTCCAGCCGGTGATGTCGAAGGTTCCGGTCGCGTGTCCGTTCATATGTCCAGCGTGCCGCGTGTTCCTGTCATCTTCTGTCAGGTATGGCGGTGACTTGCGGGTGAGGGGAAGGAGAAATCTCGGCGAATGCCGTCAAGCCGGCCACTTTGCAGCCGTTCATGACAGATGATCGGAGGCATGGGTTTTCCCCGACCGGCCGCCCCGGTCCTCGCCGGCCGGTCCGTCCAGGCGCGTCCACCGGAATGCTGACCTCTCCCTTTCCTTCTCAGGAGGGCCGCAGGACCGCGTTCGAGGTGTTCGGATCGGCTCCGACCGCTCCGCGCCGGGCGCGCGCGTTCGTACGGTGCCAGTTGCGGGGGTGGGAGCTCGCGCATCTGGCCGAGACGGCGGAGCTGGTCGTCTCGGAGCTGGTGACGAACGCGGTGCGGGCGACGGACGCCGTGGTCAACCCGCCGGTCGCCGCGTCGATGTTCCCGGTGGCGCTGCGGACGGTGGCGCTGCGGGTGCGGGTGGCGTCCGGGCGGCGCAGCCTGTTCATCGAGGTGTGGGACGTCAGCGACCGTGAGCCGGTGCAGCGCGGTGACGAGGGCGGCGACGTGGAGGGCGATCTGGGCGAGGGCGGCCGGGGGCTCGCGCTGGTCGGCGGCCTGGCCCGGAGCTGGGGGCACTACCCGGCGCCGGACCGGGGCAAGATCGTGTGGTGTGAGCTGGCCATCGTCCCGGTCGAGGGGATGCGCCCGAGGGGGTCGGCGGGGGTGCCGGCGACGGACCCGCGGGAGCGGACGGCCGAGGCTGTCCCGGCAGGGGCGTCTGCGGGGACGTCGGCGGGGAGGTCGGTGGGGAGGTCGGTGGAGGGGCTGCCGCGGCGGGTCCGGCGGCATCCGGTGGGCGTGCGGGAGGACGGCCCGGACGAGGCGACGCTGCGGCGGGTGCTGGAGGGCCTGCGGGCGCTGGACGTGCGCGGCTGAGGGCGCGGCCGCGCGGGGTGCCGGGCGGGTCAGGGGACGACGGTGACCGGCCAGCGGCCGGCGCGGACCAGGCGGAGGGCGACCGAGCCGATGAAGCGGTGGCCGGCCTGTGTGGAGGCTCCCACCACGACCGCGTCCGCCCTGATCTCGTCGGCGATTCTGGCGAGGACGCCGGAGGCGTCGCCGTATTCGGTGCGGAAGGTGTAGTCGACGCGCGAGTGGGCGGCCTGGGCGAAGCGTGCCACCTGGTCGCGTAGCTCGGCGGCGACCTGCTCCCCCGCCTCGATCACCGAGGCCGACGCGGCGGGCATCATCGTGCTGATCGTGCCGGGGTTGGTGACGTGGACGAGGACGACGTGCGAGCCCTGCCGGCGAGCGAGGCCCCAGGCGTAGGCCGCGGCGCGCATGGAGGTCTCCGAGCCGTCGATGCCGGCGAGGATCACCCGCGGGCCGTCGGTGCCCAGCTCGAACGTGTTCACGCAAGTCAGCGTACGGCGTCGGGCGGGGCGTAGGGGCACCGGACCAGGCGGATTGTGATCTTCGGGGGCCGCCCGGGGAGGCGGGACGGGGCCCGGCTCGCGGCGCGGATAACCTGTTGCGGAAATGTCGGGGCCGTTGGTTAGGGTCTCGGATCGTGGCTGATCAACCTATGATCTACGCGCGCGGCCTGGTCAAACGCTTCGGGAAGTTCACCGCCGTCGACGGGATCGACCTCGAGGTGGCGCCGGGTGAGGCGTTCGGTTTCCTCGGGCCCAACGGGGCCGGTAAGTCCTCGACCATGCGGATGATCGGCTGCGTGTCCACGCCGACCTCTGGGGAGCTGCGGATCCTGGGTATGGACGCGGTGCGCGACGGGCCGCGGATCCGGGCGCGGCTGGGGGTGTGTCCTCAGCTGGACAACCTCGATCCCGACCTGACGGTGCGGGAGAACCTGGTGACGTACGCCCGTTATTTCGGGTTGTCGCGGGCGGAGAGCCGCAGACGGGCCGACGAGTTGCTGGAGTTCGTGCAGCTGGCCGAGCGTGCGGGCGGGAAGGTGGAGCCGCTGTCGGGGGGCATGAAGCGGCGGCTGACGATCGCGCGGGCGATGGTGAACGACCCTGATCTCGTGCTGCTCGACGAGCCGACGACGGGGCTGGACCCGCAGGCCCGGCATCTGTTGTGGGAGCGGTTGTTCCGGCTGAAGCAGCGGGGCGTCACGCTGGTGCTGACGACGCACTACATGGACGAGGCCGAGCAGTTGTGCGACCGGCTGGTGGTGATGGACGGCGGCAGGATCGTGGCGGAGGGGTCGCCGCGGTCGCTGATCGAGACCTATTCGACGGCCGAGGTGGTCGAGCTGCGTTTTCCCGGCATGCCCGAGTCGGGGGCGCGGCATGCGGCGGCGCTGGAGGGGGTCGGCAAGCGGGTGGATCCGCTGCCCGACCGGGTGCTGGTCTATGTGGACGACGGCGACGCCGCGTTGGGCGAGATCCAGCGGCGGGGGCTGGAACCGTCGAGCGTGCTGGTGCGGCGGTCGACGCTGGAGGATGTGTTCCTCCACCTGACGGGCCGGACGTTGGTGGACTGAGATGGCCGTGAGCCTTGGGGTGCATCCGACGGTCGCGGTGCTGGAGCGGCACCTGACGTTGTACCGGCGGTTGTGGCAGGCGTCGGTGTTCTCCTCGTTCGTGCTGCCGGTGCTGTTCCTGCTGAGCATCGGCATCGGTGTGGGCGGTTATGTCGGCAAGGTGCAGGGGGTCGAGTACCCGTCGTTCATCGCGCCGGGCGTGCTCGCGTCGACGGCCTTCCAGATCGCGGTGGGTGAGTCGACCTATTCGGTTCTGGGGGACTTCAAGTGGGTCCGGGCGTATCACGCGATGCGGGCGACGCCGGTGGGGCCGGCGGACATGGTCCGGGGTCATCTGCTCTACCTGGTGCTGCGGGTGACGATCGCGGTCGTGGCCTTCCTGACCGTGGTGCTGTTCTTCGGCGGGCTGCATTCGCCGTGGGCGCTGGTCACTCCGCTGGTGTGCGCGGTGCTGACGGTGTCGGTGGCGGCGCCGGTGACGGCGTTCGCCGCCACGATCGAGCATGACAGTTACTTCTCTCTGCTGTTCCGGTTCGTGGTGATCCCCTCGACGTTGTTCGCCGGGGTGTTCTTCCCGCTTGAGCAGCTCACGGCGGTGCTGCGCCCGCTGGCGTACGCCTCGCCGTTGTGGCATGCGGTGGAGTTGTGCCGGGCGGCGACGCTCGGCACGGCCCCGGCCTGGCCGGTCGTGGTGCATGCCGGGTATCTGCTGGCGTGGGCGGTGGTGGGGTTCTTCCTGGCGGTGCGGGCGTTCCGGCGGAGGTTGGAGGACTGATGGTGACCGCGCTGGTGGCGTCCCGGGTCTCCCCCGGCCGGGTGGGCGCCGTCATCGGCCGCAACGTGGGGGCGCTGCGTTCCGGGCCGTCGTACTGGATCGTCCTGGTGTCGGGCTTTTTCGAGCCGCTGTTGTATCTGCTGTCGATCGGTGTCGGGGTCGGTGCGCTGGTCGGCGACCTGACGGTGGACGGGCGGACCATGCCGTACGCGGCGTTCGTCGCGCCGGCGATGCTGGCGGTGTCGGCGATGTCGGGGGCGCTGGCCGAGACCACGTTCAACTTTTTCTTCAAGTTGAAGTACATGAAGACGTTCGAGGCGGTGCTGGCGACGCCGGTGCGGCCCATCGAGATCGCGGTCGGCGAGCTGGTCTGGGCGATCGTGCGGGGTTCGCTCTACACCGGGATCTTCCTGGTCGTGATGGTCGCGATGGGGCTGACGGAGCCCGGCTGGGCGTTGGCCGCGTTTCCGGCGACGGTGCTGGTGGGCCTGGCCTTCGGCGGGCTGGGGATGGCGGTCAGCACGCTGATGCGGGGCTGGCAGGATTTCGACCTGATGGGGACGGGGCAGTTCGCGTTGTTCCTGTTCTCCGGGACGTTCTCTCCCGTGCGGGATTATCCGGCGGCGGTCGAGGTGCTGGTCCAGGTCACGCCGCTGTATCACGCGGTGGAGCTGGTGCGTGGCCTGTGCCTGGGTGTGCCGGGGTGGGGGCTGCTGGGGCACGCGGCCTACCTGGTGGCGCTGGCGGGGGTGGGGGTCTGGTTCGCCTCCCGGCGCCTGACCCGGGTCCTGTGTGACTGAGGGCGAGACTCCCCCGCCCCCGCGGCGGTGTCTCGCGCTCAGGCGGGTGACGGGTCGATCCGTACGCGGTCGCTGTCGCCGTCCGTCAGGAATGACGCCAGTGACCGCCCCTCCTCGGTCACGGCGGCGCGGTCGGATCGGGACAGGCGGCGCAGCGGGGTGACGACGACGGCGCCGGCCGTGGCGTTCCAGGTCGCGGCGACCCGGCCGTCGACCAGGACGGCGCGGGCGCCGGCGACCGACAGGCCGCGGTGGGCGTCGTCGACGATGCGGCTGCGGTCGTGGTAGCCGAGGATCGCGTTGTCGAACGCCGGGAGGAAGCGCACGGGCGCGGGGGTGTCGGGGTCGGGGCGCGGCGCGCCGGGCAGGTCGAGCAGTTGCCGGCCGCGTTCGTCGCGGAAGGTGAGGAGTTCTCCGCGTATGGCTTGCACCGCGGGGGGCAGCCCGGCCAGGCCGCACCAGGCGCGCAGGTCGGCGGACGAGGCGGGCCCGTACGCGGCCAGGTAGCGGCGGACCAGCGCCTGGCCGATCTGGTCGGGTCCGTCCGCAGGCATCGGGGCGACGTCGCGTCCCAGCCATGTGGCGAGGGGGAGGTTGCGTACCCCTGCTTTGGTGCGCCACAGTCCGCGCGGGGGCAGCTGGGCCATCGGGATGAGCGCGGCGACGAGCAGTTCGCCCAGTGCCCGGCGCGGTGGCGCGGGCCAGCGGGCGGCGAGCGCGTCGACGAGTTCGGACATCGTGCGGGGCCGTCCGTCGGCCATGACCTCCCGGCCGGCCGCCGCCACCTCGTCCGGATCGAGCCCGGCGAGTTCGCGGCGGTAGGTGGTCAGCACCCGCTGGCGCAGCATGGTGTCGTGCCGGGTGCGCCAGGCCAGTGCGTCGTCGGCGGTGACGAGGTGGACGGTGCGGCGCATCAGGTGGGTGCGTACCACGTGGCGTCCGGTCAGCAGGTCGTCCAGGGCCGTGGGGTGGAAGGCGCGTATGCGGGACCACAGCCCGACGAACGGTTCCTGGGGTTCCTGTGCCTGCAGGCCGCCCAGGTGCGCGACGACGTCGAGGACCGGTGTGCCGGTGCGGTCGAGCAGGAACTGCCGGGCGAGCGTGGCGCGGTTCAGTGCGCGGCTGTCGAGGATCGTCATGGTTGTCAGGCCGGGGTTCGGTCGTCGGCCGGTGCCGCGACGTCGAGGACCCAGACGACGCCGAAGCGGTCCTTGGCCATGCCGTAGAGCGGTGCCCACTGCGCGGGCTCCAGTGGGCGCATAATGGTCGAGCCGACGGTCAGTCGGTCCCAGAGGGCGGTGATCTCGTCGGTGTCGTCGCCGCGTACGGAGACGAAGACGGCGTTCTCGCCGGGGTTCCAGGGGGTGTGGGAGGGGACGTCGTAGGCCATGACGCGGAAGCCGTTGTCCGCGGTGACCTGGCCCCACATCACCCAGTCGGCCTCGTCCGGATTCTGTACGGCGCCCGCGTCCTTGTAGGTGACGGCGACGACGTCGCCGCCGAAGACGGAGTGGTAGAAGCCGAGGGCCGCGTGGGCGTCGCCGCGGAAGTTCAGGTGGGTCGTGGTGGTGATGGGCATGGTGGCTCCTCGCCTTGGATCACTCGGACATGCGCCGGGAGCGGCCGGGTATGCGTCGCTGCCGCGGGTTCGGCCTCGGCCGGCGTCGATGACCTCACGTTTCCATGGGTAGCGGACGGGGTGTGTCCTCTACTGCTGCAGGATGGGTCTTGTGCCGAAGACGTCCGCGCGGCTGCTCGCGCTTCTGTCGCTGCTGCAGACCCGTCGTCAGTGGCCGGGTGAGGAGCTGGCCGGGCGGTTGCGGGTCAGTGCGCGCACGGTCCGCCGTGACGTCGACCGTCTGCGGGAGCTCGGTTATCCGATCACGACCTTCAAGGGGCCCGACGGCGGCTATCGGCTCGAGGCCGGTTCGCGGATGCCTCCGCTGCTGTTCGACGACGACCAGGCCGTGGCCCTCGCCGTGGCCCTTCAGACGGCCGCCACGACCGGCGCCGGCATCGGGGAGGACGCGGCGCGGGCGCTGAACACCGTCCGGCAGGTCATGCCCGCGCGGCTGCGCCATCGCATCGACATTTTCCAGGTCACCGCTGTCGAGCGGCCGGACGTACGGGTCGACGGGAGCGTGCTGATGGCGCTCGGCGCCGCCGTCCATGCCGGTGAGGTGCTGCGTTTCGACTACGCGCCCCGGGCGGGGGTGGACGACGGCGGTGTGCCGCGCCGGGTGGAGCCTCATCATCTGGTGGCCCGGGGCGGGCGCTGGTATCTCGTCGCCTGGGACCTCGACCGGGAGGACTGGCGGACCTTCCGGGCCGATCGGATCACGCCGCGTTCCCCCACCGGGCCGCGGTTCGCCCCGCGTGAGCTGCCCGGGGGTGATGTGGCGGCCTTCGTGTCCGCGATGTTCCGGGGCTCGGGCGGCTCCGGCGAGTGGCCCTGCCGGGGCGAGGTGATCCTCGGGCTGCCGGCCGCCTCGGTGTCCCTGTACGCGCGTGACGGGGTGGTGGAGGAACTCGGTCCGGACCGGTGCCGGCTCGTGCTGGGGTCGTGGTCGTGGGCGGGTCTGGCCGCCGATATCGGCAGGTTCGACGCCGACATCGAGGTGGTCGGTCCGGCCGAGCTCAGGGATGCCTTCGCGCGGCTGGCCGGTCGTTTCGCCGCGGCGGCGAGCGGCCCGCCGGTCGTGCGGTCCCCGATCCCGTGAGCGCGGCCGGACCTCCGGTCCCCCGCCGGTCTGTCCCGGTCAGTCCCGGGCGGGCGTCAGGCCGGGGTCTGCGGTGTGCTCGGCCTGTGCCGGTGGGCTGGTGCGGCGCAGGACGGTGAGGGCGATGAGGACGGCGGCGAGCAGGAGCGCGGCGCCGAGGGTCAGGCCGAGGGCGTATCCGTCGCTGAGGGCCGCGGGTGTGCCGGTCGGGCCGGTGCGGTTGTAGGCGATGGTGCCGAGGGCGGCGAGTCCGAGTGAGGCGCCGATCTGGCGTGAGCTGTTGAGCAGGCCTGATGCGGTGCCGGTCTCGTGGGGTGCGACGTCGGCGGTGGCGGTGGAGACGACCGGTGCGAGGCAGAGCCCGAAGCCGACGCTGGCGACGATGGAGGGTCCCAGGACGTCGGTGGTGAAGGTCCCGTCGGGGCCGATGAGGCCGAACCAGGCGAACCCGGCCGCGGTGAGGAGCCCGCCGATGACCAGGAGGGTGCGGGGGGCCAGGCGGTAGCCGAGTTTGACGGCGAGCGCGGAGCCGGCGACCACTCCGAGGGCGAACGGCAGGAACATGACCCCGGTCAGCGCGGGCCCGGTGTGGAGGACGCGCTGGAGGTAGAGGGACACGAAGTAGAAGGCGGAGGCCATGGCCGCGCCGACCAGGAGGTTGTAGGCGTTCGCGCCGGTGACCGAGCGGTTGGCGAACAGGCCGAGCCGGATCAGCGGTTCGCGGGTGGTGGTGCGTTCGACGTGGAGGAAGGAGGTCAGCAGGGCGGCGGCGACCCCGAGGGTGGTCAGGGTGACCGGTGAGGTCCACGAGTAGTGGTCGGTGCGGACGATGCCGAACACCAGCAGGGTCATGCCGGCGGTGGCCAGGACGGCGCCGAGCACGTCGGGGCGGCCGCCGCGGGCGGGGGGCGGGCCGGGGTCGGCTCGCCAGGTCAGGGCCAGTGCGCACGCGGCCATCGGCACGTTGACGAACATGACCCAGCGCCAGCCGGCGTACTCGGTGAGCAGGCCGCCGATGAGGACGCCGAGGGCGCCTCCGGCGGCGTTCATGGCGCTCCATACGCCGAAGGCCCGGATGCGGGCCCTGCCGGCGGGGAACGTCGCGGTGAGCAGCGCGAGTGCGGCCGGGGCCAGCGCGGCGGCCCCGATGCCCTGTGCCGCCCGGGCGGCGACGAGGTGGCCGGGTTCCTGGGCGAAGCCGCCGGACAGGGAGGCGAGGCCGAACAGGGTGAGGCCGAGCAGCAGGACGCGTCTGCGGCCGTACCGGTCGGCGGCCTTGCCGCCCAGCAGGAGCAGCCCGCCGAAGGTGAGGGCGTAGGCGTGGATCACCCAGGTCAGTCCGACTGCGCTGAAGCCGAGGCCGGCGGCGATCTGCGGGAGTCCGACGTTCACGACCGACAGGTCCAGCGACACCATGAACTGCACGACGGCCACCGCGGTGAGGGTGCGTCCTGGCCGGGCGGTCGGGCTGTGCGTCATCACGGGCTCCGTTCTCCGTGCGCCGGCAGACTTTCGGAACATGTTCCGAAAGTAGCATCCGGACCGGCCGCGGGAAACCCCCATGGGCGGAACCGGCGCTCTGCTTGGCGACCGGGCACGGCGGAACGGCATGATGGGGCAATGCCCCGACCGCCCGCAGCGCACGGCCGCACCGGCCGGCCACCCCTGACCTCCCGTACGCAGATCGTGGCGGCGGCCCGCCGGCTGATCGACCGGGACGGCTGGGAGAAGCTGACGATCCGGAGGCTGGCCGCCGAGCTCGGCATCGGGGCGACGACCCTCTATCACCACATCCGGGACAAGGACGACCTGCTGGTCCTGCTGCTGAATCACTACGTCGACCAGCTCGAACGCCCCCTGCTGCCCGCCGAGCCGCGCGAGCGCATCGTCGCGGCCGCCATCGCCCTGCACGACGCCCTGGCGGCCTGGCCGTGGGCGGCGGAGGTCCTCACCTCCGACGGTTTCGTCGGCCTGCTGGACGAGTCGGCGCTGTGGATGGTCGAGGCCATCGTGGCCGGGGCCCACGACCACGGATGCACGTCCGTGCAGGCCGTCGACCTGTTCCGCGGCATCTGGTACTACACCGTCGGGGAGATCCTCGTCCGCGCCCACTCCGCCCGCCGGCCGGTCGTCGACGAGCGCCACCGTGAGGCCCTGTTCAGCGGCCTCGACGCGTCCCGGGTGCCGCACCTGGCCGCCATCGGCGACCAATGGCCCGCGCTCGCGGCGCGGGACACCTACCCCCAGGGCCTGCGCGCGCTCGTCGACGGGCTGCTCGCCCGCGCGGCGCCGGCTCCGCATGGCGCGGGCTGACCACCGCACCGGACCGGGCCGCCGCAGCCCTGCCGCGGCGGGCGGCGACGGCCCCGATCCGGCGATCGCGGACGGCGGGTGGCACGGCACGACCCTGCTGCGGCCCGGCTGGCTGGCCTACACCGGCGTGGCGGGCGCCACCGAGCCGCACGCCCACGCCGCCGTGCAGGTCCTGATCGTCACCGACGGCGTGATGGAGCTGACCGACCCTCATCGGGCCCGCGGCCCGGTGCGGGCCGCGATCATCCCCGCCCGCGTCCGGCACGCCCTGCACGCCGGGCCGGGCGCGCGCGCCACCATGATCTATCTCGACCCCGCCGGCGGCGCCGGCCGCCGCCTGACCGCCTGCCTGAGCGGCCCGGACCGTGACCGGCTCGATGGGTGGGCGGCCGCCGCCCGCGCCCTGCTCCCGCCCGCGGTCCCCGGCGCGGCGCCCGACCCGGCCGCGCTGGTCCGCGGCTGGAGCGCGCCCGCCGGCGCGCGGCACCCGGCGCTGCGCCACGCCCTGCGGGTGCTGCCGGGGCTGCTGCACGGCCCGGTCCGGCTCACCGACCTGGCCGCCGCGGCCGGGATCTCGGCCAGCCGCCTGGGCCACCTTTTCTCCGCCGAGCTCGCCCTGCCGTTCCCTCCGTACCTGCGCTGGGCCCGGCTGCGCCGCGCCGTGGAACTGGTGGCCGGCGGGGCGAGCCTCACCCAGGCCGCGCACGGGGCCGGCTTCGCCGACAGCTCCCACCTGACCCGCGTCACCCGGGAGATGTTCGGGCTGGCCCCCTCCCACCTGCTCGCCGCCCTGTCCCCGCCCGCGCCCTGAGCGAGGCCGGCGGATCCGTCCAAGCCCGCCGGGCCGCGTCTCCCCCAGCCTGGACGGCATGCATCGCACCATCAGCCGCACCAACAACCGCACCGTGGACCCGGCCGTTCAGGCCGTGATCCGCTACGGCTACGTGCCGTTCATGCTCGTCGGCGTCGACGGCGCCGGCGTCGCCCTGGCCGCGGCCGGCGCCGCCGAGCTCTGGCTGCTCGGCCTGCTGCTCCTGGCGGTCGGCTGCTCGTTCGCCGCCGAACGCCTGCTGCCGTACGAGGACGCCTGGAACGCCCCGCTGTCCGGGGACGGGCGGCGCGACGCCGTCCACGCCTTCGTCAACGAGAGCCTGCTGCTCGTCGGTGTGGCGGCCGTCCCGCTGCTGGCCGCCCACGTCACCGTCGTCGGGCTGTGGCCGCGTTCCTGGCCCTTCGTCGTGCAGGTGACGGCCGCCGTGCTGGTCGCCGATCTGGGGATCACCCTGGTGCACTACGCCAGTCACAAGGTCGGCGTGCTGTGGCGCTTCCACGCCGTCCACCACTCGGTGAGACGGTTCTACGGCTTGAACGGGCTGATGAAGCACCCTGTGCATCAGACGGTGGAGACGACCGCCGGGGTCGCCCCGTTGTTGCTGATCGGCCTGCCCGTCGAGGTGGCCTCCGTGCTGGCGCTCGCCGTGGCGGTCCAGTTGCTGCTGCAGCATTCCAACGTCGACTACCGCGTCGGAGCGGCCAGGTATGTGCTGGCGTTGAACGAGGGGCATCGCTTCCACCACCTCAAGTGGGCCGGCGTCGGGGATGTCAACTTCGGCCTGTTCACCCTCGTCTGGGACCACCTGCTCGGCACCTTCTCCTACGACCCCGCCCGCCGGTTCTCCTCCGAGCTGCTCGGCATGGCCGCCAAACCGGGCTACCCCACCGGCTATCTGCGCAACTGGCCGAGCCCTTCCGCGCCTCGGGCGCCTGTCACGCCGAGCCGTCCCGGCCCGGTTCTACTCCTGCCGGGACGTGATGGGAGCCGCGCCGGCCTGGATTCCGTCCAGGAGCCAGTCGAGGCCGATGGTGAAGCTGGTGTCCCAGTCGCCGTCGGCGACCAGGGGGCCATGGGCGGCGAGAACGGGATAGTCGCCGCTCTTGGCGCGGAAGAGATCCCGGGCGGCCTGTCCCGCGGCGTGCTCGCCCCGCGCCGTCCAGGTCGTCTGCATGAGCGCGGACCCGATGACATAGTTGGACAGCCCGTACGCCGCGGCGGTCAGGTGGGGTTCGGCGACCCCGGCCCGCACGAGGGTGGCGTACAGGAACTCGCTGCGGGCGAGCACGTTGGGACCGAGCATGGGGCGGCCCAGCAGCGCCGCGGACCAGGGGTGGTCCAGGAGGACGGCGCGCCACCCGGTGATCAGGGCGGTGACGTCGGCGCGCCAGCCTCGGCCGGCCTCCCCGGGGATCTCGACCGCCGCGAAGATCGCGTCGAGGGCGAGGTCGAGGACGTCGTCCTTCGTCTTCAGGTGCCAGTACAGCGTCGTCGAACCGGTGCCGAGGCGTTCGGCGAGCCGCCGCATGGTCAGCCGGTCGGCGCCCTCCTCGTCCAGGAGGGCGACGGCCTCCTCGACGATCCGGTCCCGGCTGAGCGGCGGCGCCTCACGCGCCGCCCGCGTGGGCGGCCGCAGCCACACCTCTCCGGCCGATCCCGAGCCTTTCCCCGCCACTTCGCGTCCTCCTCGTCGCCGGGAGCGAGTCTAGTATGGTGATCGGCTACCGGACCAATGATCCGGTGGCCGGAACGCCGATCCGGAGAGGCGGTAGGGGACGACGATGGCGGGACACGTGGAGGTGGACCGGCTCACCTACGTGCTGCCGCACGGACGGCTGCTCCTGCACGAGGTGTCCTTCCGGGTCGGCGACGGAGTCAAGGCCGGGCTGGTGGGGCCGAACGGCGCGGGCAAGACGACCCTGCTGCGGCTCATCAGCGGGGACCTGCGCCCGGACGACGGCCGGGTGGTTCATTCGGGCGGGCTCGGCGTGATGAGGCAGTTCATCGGCGGCGTCCGCGACGAGCGCACCGTGCACGACCTGCTGCTGTCGGTCGCCCCCGAGCGGGTCCGGGCCGCGGCGGCGGCCCTGCGGCGGGCGGAGTCGGCGTTGGCGGCGGGTGAGAGCGAGGCGGCACAACTGGCCTACGCGCAGGCGATCAGCGACTACGCCGACGCCGGGGGTTATGACATGGAGGTGGTCTGGGACACCTGCGCGACGTCGGCGCTCGGCCTGCCGTACGACGTGGTCCGGCGACGGCCGGTGGGCTCGCTGTCGGGCGGGGAGCAGAAGCGTGTCGTGCTGGAGGCGCTGCTGCGCGGCCCGGACCAGGTGCTGCTGCTGGACGAACCGGACAACTACCTGGACGTGCCCGCCAAGCAGTGGCTGGAGGGCCGGCTGCGTGCCACGCCCAAGACGGTGCTGCTGGTCTCCCACGACCGGCGGTTGCTCGCCGAGGCCGCGGACCGCATCGTCACGGTGGAGTCGCGCGGTGTGTGGGTGCACGGCGCCGGCTTCGCCACCTACGCCCAGGGCCGCCGCGACCGCATCGACCGGCTGCGGGAGCGGCGGCGCCGCTGGGACGAGGAGCACGCCAAGCTCCGGCGCCTGGTGCAGACCCTGCGGCAGACGGCGGCCGGCAACGACGCGGTGGCCTCGGCCTACCGGGCCGCCCGCACCCGGCTGGAGCGGTTCGAGGAGGCGGGCCCGCCCGAGCGTCCGCCGAGGCGGCAGAACGTCCGGATGCGGCTGCGCGGCGGCCGGACCGGCAAGCGGGCGGTCGTCTGCGAGGGCGTGGAGCTCACCGGGCTGATGCGGCCGTTCGACCTGGAGATCTGGTACGGCGAGCGCGTCGGCGTCGTCGGGTCGAACGGCTCGGGCAAGTCCCACTTCCTGCGGCTGCTGGCCGAGGCCGGCGGCGGCGCCGTCGCCACGGTGCGCCACAGCGGTTCCGTACGGCTGGGCGCCCGGGTGGTGCCCGGCCACTTCGTGCAGACCCACGCCCGGCCCGACCTGCACGGCCGCACCCCCGCCGAACTGGTGACAGCCGGGCACGCGCTCACGCTGAACGACGCGATGGCGGCACTGGCCCGTTATGAGCTCGCGCCGGCCGCCGAGCAGCGGTTCGAGACCCTGTCCGGCGGGCAGCAGGCACGGCTGCAGATCCTGCTGCTGGAGCTGTCCGGTGCGACGCTGCTGCTGCTCGACGAGCCGACCGACAACCTCGACCTCGCCAGTGCCGAGGCCCTGCAGCAGGGGCTGGCGTCCTTTTCCGGCACGGTCCTGGCCGTCACGCACGACCGCTGGTTCGCCGCCGACTTCGATCGCTTCCTCGTCTTCGGCGCCGACGGAACGGTGTACGAAAGCGCCGAGCCGATGTGGGACGAGGCCCGGGTCCGGCGCGGCCGTTAGGGCACGCCCCGGGGCTGCCGTTCAGGACACGCAGATGCAGAACTCGTTGCCTTCGGGGTCTCGCCAGACCTGCCAGAGGTTCTCGTGCATCTCCCCCACGGGGGTGGCTCCGAGCGCGGCGGCGCGGGCGACCGCGCCGGGAAAGTCGTCGGTGACCAGGTCCAGGTGGATGCGGTTCTTCGCGGTTCCGGGCTCGGGGACCCGTTGCAGGGCCAGGCCGGTGCCGAGACTGATCCAGTCGTCCTCGCGGCGGGTGACGTCCCGTTCCAGAAGCCGGCTCCAGAATCCGGCGAGGCCGTCGAGGTCGTTGGCGTCGATGACCACGCCACCCACGCGAATGCTCATTCCTGTCCTCTCGGCGTGCGGGCGATCCCGCCCGGACCGGTTGTCCGGGCCGTTCCGGATCTCGACCATGGCAGAAGGAGGATCACCCGGGGAAGAGCGGAGAATCGCGAGCATGGATCGGGTTGTCATCCGCCGTCTCGGCGGCGCGGACTGGCGTACCTGGCGCGAGCTCCGGCTGGCGGCACTCGCCGACGCGCCCGGCGTCTTCCACGGGGACCCGGAAGAGGAACGCGCCTACGACGAGGCGCGGTGGCGGACGTGGGCCGAGGAGGGTGTCAAGGTGGCCGCGTTCGCCGCGGACCTGCCCGTCGGCGTGGTGGCGGGGCGGGTCCCGGCGGATCGGGCCGGGGCCGTGGAGCTGTCGGGGATGTGGGTGCGGCCCGAGGTCAGAGGCGGGCGGATCGCCGAGCGCCTGGCGCTGGAGGTGGTGGCCTGGGCGCGGGAGACGGGACGTCCCCGGGTGGAGCTGTGGGTCATCTCCGGCAACGGTCCCGCCGAACGCCTCTACCGGCGGCTCGGATTCCGTGACACGGGCGAGTACGAACTTCATCCGCACGACCCCGGCCTGCGCAAGTACGTCATGGCCAAGGCCACCGGGGCAGGGTGACGCCTTTGCCCGGCGGGCGGCCAGAGCGCGTACACGATGCAGGAGCGGCCACCGTGGCGGTGCACCCCAGCGATCCGGGATCCGGCTCCCAGGTCTGGACGCGGCGCTTCCACGCGGCCGGCACCATCGCATGGTTGATGTCCGCCGGCCAGCGATCGCTCTCGGAGAACATGGGGGGCAGTATCAGCAGGACGAGAACGCCAGCGATCATGGCCGTGGCGCCGTGCCTGAGCAGAACCCCCAGGCCCAGCCCGACGAGACGGAGCCCACACTGCCGACAGGACCCCCGCCCGGGCATGAGGCCGTGGGCGGCGAGCGCGCGGCGCGGATCGGCCCGTGGGCGTACGTCCCCGGGCCGACGCCGCGTGAGCGGCCGCCGGTTAGTCTCCCGGCATGGATCCCGTAACGGCCGGCCCATCGCCTGCGCGCGTCGCATGCCGCGGCCTTGCCCGAGGAAGGGCACGCCGCCGATGACGAGAACGAAGGCCATGGCCTGGGCCGGGGGCGCCTCCTACCTCCTCATGGTGGGTCTGCTGGTGGGGGGAGCGCCGCGGGCGCCGGGCATGGTCCACGCCGCCGGCGCCCTGCTCGCCGTGACCCTGCTCGCC
This sequence comes from Microbispora sp. ZYX-F-249, assembly GCF_039649665.1. Taxonomy (NCBI): domain Bacteria; kingdom Bacillati; phylum Actinomycetota; class Actinomycetes; order Streptosporangiales; family Streptosporangiaceae; genus Microbispora; species Microbispora maris. The sequence continues at coordinate 129,241 of NZ_JBDJAW010000012.1, forward strand.
GGCGTGGTGCGGCGGATGCCGCTGCTGGCGCTGGCACTGGCGCTGTTCGGATCCACCGCCGTGGTGGTGGGCGCCCAGGGCCCCGTCGATGAGCGGCTGGCGGCCTATCAGGGCCGGTTCCTGTCCTATCTGGCGGTGGACCTCGTCCTCGGCTTCGTCGTCGCCACCTGCGCGCGCCGGGCCTCGATCGCCGCCGTGGCCGTGTCGTTCACCGTGCAGTTCCTGGTGATCGGTGGCTTCGCGCACGGCGACGACCTGACCGGCGACGGCGTGATCGCCGTCCTGGCGATGGCCGCGTCGTGCATGGCCGGTCTGCTGAGCCGTGAGCGCCGCGAGCACGCGGCGGCGCTGCGTACGCAGGAGGTGGCCGAGGCCGTGACCGCGGAACGGCTGCGGATCGCCCGGGAGCTGCACGACATGGTCGCGCACAGCATCGGCATCATCGCCATCCAGGCCGGTGTGGGCAGCCGTGTCATCCAGACCCAGCCCGCGCAGGCCCAGGAGGCGCTGCGCACCATCGAGGCCACCAGCAGACAGACCCTGTCGAGCCTTCGGCGCACGCTTGTGGCGCTGCGTCAGGCCGACGGGGGCGAGACCGCCTCGGCGCAGTCATCGCTGGCGCCCGCGCCGGGCCTGGCGGACGTCGGCCGGCTGGCGGCGGCGACCGCGGACGCGGGGGTACGCGTCGACGTGCGCCGCAGTGGACGGCGACGGCCTGTGCCCGCCGACATCGATCTGGCCGCCTACCGCATCGTGCAGGAGGCGCTGACGAACGTGGTCCGTCACGCGGGCACCGGCTACTGCCGGGTGTCCATCGACTACGGGGATGAGGACCTGTCGGTGGAGGTCGTCGACGACGGCTGCGGTGTCACGGGGAACGTGCCGCCGCACGGTTTCGGCATCGTGGGCATGCGGGAGCGGGCCGCCCTGGTCAACGGCCATCTCAGCGCGGGGCCGCGCCCCGAGGGCGGCTTCCGGGTGGCGGCCCGGCTGCCGCTGCCCGACCCTTCCCACGCCGCGGTGGAGGCCCGATGACCGTCCGGATCCTGCTCGCCGACGACCAGCCGCTGGTGCGGTCCGGGCTGCGTGTGCTCATCGCCGACCATCCCGACCTGGAGGTCGTGGGTGAGGCCGCCACGGGCTCCGAGGCGGTGAGGCTCGTCGGCGACCTCGGCCCCGACGTCGTCGTGATGGACATCAGGATGCCCGGCATGGACGGGATCGAGGCCACCCGGCGGATCACGGCCGGTCCGGCGACGTCCCGCGTCCTCGTCCTGACCACCTTCGACGAGGACGACCACGTCTACGGCGCGCTGCGGGCCGGCGCGAGCGGTTTCGTGGTCAAGGACATGGCGCTGGATGACATCCTCGCGGCGATCCGGGTGGTCGCCGCCGGCGACGCGCTGATCGCGCCGAGTGTGACGCGCCGCCTGATCGCGGAGTTCGCCGGGCGCCCCGGAGCCGCCAAGGAGCGTCCCCGACGACCGATCGAGGGCATCACCGAGCGGGAACGGGAGGTGCTGACCCTGGTGGGACGCGGCCGGTCGAACACCGAGATCGCGCAGGACCTGTTCATCACGGTGGCCACCGTCAAGGCGCACGTGTCACGGCTGCTCACCAAGCTCGATGCCAGGGACCGGGTCCAGCTCGTGATCACCGCCTATGAGATGGGGCTCGTCGGCACCCGGGCGGGATAATGCCGGGCATGTACGGGGAGAGGGCCTCGCGGGTGCCGGGGGCGGTGCTGTGGTGGAGCACCGCCCCGGGCTCGGCGACCGGCGAGCGGCGAGTGCTGCCGGACGGGTGCATGGACGTGATCTGGGCGGACGGGGCGCTGCTGGTGGCGGGCCCGGACACCGGCGCGCACGTGGTGCGCGACCGGCCCGGCGTCCGCTATGTGGGGCTGCGCTTCGGCCCCGGCACCGGCCCGGTGGTTCTCGGCGTCCCGGCGCACGAGTTGCGCGACCGGCGGGTGCCGCTGGCCGACCTGTGGCCCGGCGCCGAGGTACGGCGGCTGACCGAGCGGGCGGGCGAGGCCGCCGGCCGGCACCCGTCGCCGGACATGTTCCTTGGCGCGGTCCTGGAGGAGGCGGCGGCGCGCCGGCTCCACGCCGCGCCGCGTCCCGCCGACGCCGGTCTCGTCGGCGCCGTCGTGGACGGCGTGCGGGCGGGCCTTCCGGTGGCGCGGATCGCCGCCGACGCCGGAGTCGGCGAACGGCGGCTGCACCGCCGGTGCCTGGACGCGTTCGGGTACGGGCCGCGCACGCTCGGCCGGATCCTGCGGATGAACCGGGCGGTGGACCTGGCCCGCCAGGGCGCCCCGTTCGCCACGGTGGCCGCCGTGGCCGGGTACGCCGACCAGGCCCACCTGTCGCGCGAGGTGAAGTCGCTGACCGGGGTGACGCTCGGCGCGCTGGCCCGCTGAGCGTCACCCCGGCCCCGGGGGCGGACCCGGCAGCGTGATGCCGCTGACCAGGGGGGATGCCGGGTGGCGAGAGTAGACTCCAAGTACTGCCCGAGACAGACGCCAGGTTGCCCAGCCTTCCGCGACAGGTGATGAGGGGGCCGGTGGAACCCGTGTGCGGGGGCGCCGTGTCGACCAGCCGGATTCGGGGGTCTCGCTGTGACACGCAACTCGTCGACCTGTCCTCTCCGTTCCGGCGACGGCTGCGGTCTGTCTCGGCGGTCACCAGGTGTCCGGCACCGGGAGCGCTGAGCGGGTATGGCCCGGCTGCTGAGGGAGAGGGCGCGTCCGGCCCGTGTGCGGGGGCACCGGCACGCGCCCTGGTTCGCGGTGGCGGCGGTGTGCGTCGGTGCGTTCATGGGGCAGTTGGACGCGAGCATCGTCACGTTGATCTTCCCGGCTCTTCAGCGCGGGTTCCATGCGCCGCTGGCGGCGGTGCAGTGGGTGGCGCTGGCCTATCTGCTCACCGTGGTCGCCTTGCTGGCGGGTGCGGGTCGCCTGGCCGACGTCGCGGGGCGCAAGCTGGTCTACCTGTACGGGTTCGTCGTCTTCACCGTCGCGTCGGCGGCATGCGGGTTCGCGCCGTCGCTGCCCGTCCTCGTGGCCTGCCGGGTGGCGCAGGCGGTGGGGGCGGCGATGTTGCAAGCCAACAGCGTGGCTCTGGTGGTGACCAGTGTCCCCCGGCATCGAGCGAGGGCGGCGCTGGGGGTCCAAGCCGCCGCCCAGTCGCTGGGATTGGCCATCGGCCCGCTGGTGGGCGGACTGATCGTCGCCATGGCCGGCTGGCGCTGGGTCTTCTGGATCAACGTGCCGGTCGGGCTGGTGGCCGTGCTCGCCGGACGCTATCTGCTTCCTCGCACCCGCGAGCGGGCACACGGCCGCGCCTTCGATCTGGCCGGCCTGGTGCTGCTCGCATGCGCGACATCGGGCCTGCTGCTGGCCGTCTCGGCGGCGTCCGGAATGGAATGGCCGATGTGGGCGGTCGTCGCTCTGCTGGCCGTCGCCGCGGCGTCCGCGCTGGCCTTGCGAGCCAGGGAACGGCACGCGGCCGCCCCTCTCCTCGATCCCGCCATGGTGGGCAGACGCGTGGTGGCGCTGGGGCTGGCCGGCGCGATGTGCGGGTACCTCGTCCTATTCGGCCCGCTGGTGCTCATCCCGCAGGTGCTGCTCGCCGCCGGTCTGAGCGAGCCACACGCAGGGCTGGTGCTCAGCGCACTGCCGGCGGGGTTCGCACTGGCCGCGCTCGCGGCCGATCACCTGTTGCCGCACCGTTGGGGGAATCGGCCGCGCTGCCTGGCCGGGGCCGCGGCGGTCGCCGCAGCGGTCGGGCTGGCGGCGATCGCGCCCACCGCTCCCGGTCCGCTGGCCGTTCACCTGACCTTGCTGGGTGCCGGTCTCGGCGTGTTCGTCCCGGCCAACAACGCCGCCGTCATGGCCGCCGTTCCGACACGGTTGTCGGCGACTGCCGGAGGATTGATCAACATGTCACGCGGTGTCGGGACCGCGCTGGGCATCGCCGTCGTCACCCTTGCCCTGTACGCCGCGGGAGGACCGGGAACCGCCGGAGCCCGGGTCGCGTTGGCGGTGCTCGGGGGCGCGGCGCTGACCGCCGCGCTGACAGTGCTCCCGCCAGCGGTCCCGCCAGGGGTTCCGCCGCCCGGGACCGGTGACACCCACGACGGGGCGGACGACCGGCGATGACCATGGCCGCGGGCGGCCGGCCTCCGCCGGGACCGGTCAGGACCGGGCAGCGCGGGCGACGCGCCGCGCCGCCCGCGCCCTACGAGGCCGGGCCGACGGTGCATGGCCCGGCCCTCAGCCGGGGTCATCCGTCTGTCCGCTGTGTTGAGCACGGTCGCCGTGCTCCTCATCATGGTCAGTCTGCTGCCTGGATAGGCCGCACGGCCGCCGCCGATCAGGAGGAGCCCGGCGGGCGTGGTGGGCCCGCGAGCGGGGCGGGTCAGGTGGCGGGCAGGGCGGTGGGCAGGGCGGCGAACAGGTCCACGCCGTTGCCGTCCGGGTCGTGCACCGACGCGTAGCGCTGCCCCCAGAACGCGTCCCACGGCGGCAGGTGTCCCTCGTATCCGGCCTCGACCAGCTCCGCGTACAGGCGGTCGACCTCCTCGGGGCCGTCGCAGCGGAAGGCGAGCCCCATGCGCGGCCCGCCGCTCGCGGGTGACCAGGAGGGGTCGAACGAGCGGACGGTGCCGGCGGTGTCCCACGCGAGGCGCAGCCCGCCGGGCAGGGTCACCTCCACGTGGGGCTCGGTGTCGGCCGAGGGCGGGATGTCCAGTCCGAGCCGGCGGTAGAAGGACAGGGAGGCGGCCATGTCGGTGACGACCAGGCCGATGAGATCGAACGAAGGTGCCATGGCGGCCACGCTAGGGGGCGGGCCGGTCGGCCGTCTTGAACGAATCGGACGCTCAGCGGGAGAAAGGCGTGACGGCCGTGACGGCGGCCACCGGGATCGGCCCGTAGATGTGGGGAAACGCCTCCTTGCTCCCCTCGGGCACCTCCAGCCTGACCGGGCAGCCGAGCCGGTCCTCGTCGATCTCCAGCAGCACCAGGGGCTCGGCGACGCCGGCGTAGTAGCGGTTCGCGACCCCTCGCGCCTGGGTCAGGTCGGCGGAGGCGTGGATGTAGCCCTCCTCCGCCAGGGTCCGGCCGAGGGTCGAGACGCGGTATTCGCCCGCCGTGACGGCCGCGTCCCAGTCGGCGGCCAGCGCGAGATGGAAGATCATGGGCCGACCCTAGCGGGCGGTCCGAGCGCGGCGAGCGCGCGGGCCACCGCCTCCCTGGCCCGGTCCCTGGAGTCGGGGCGGGCCTCGACGACGTCTTCGACCCACAGTCCCGACAGCAGGCCGGCGACGAAGCGGACCTCCGCCGGCCCGCAGGGGTAGCCGGCGCGCTCCAGCACCCCGGCGACGACGCCGTCGCAGCCGTCGGTCCAGGCGCGGGCGATGGCCTGCAACGCCGGATCGCGGCCCGCCTGCAGGTACAGCTCCCACAGGCCGAGCTGGCGCAGCCGGTCGGAGGCGTACACGCCGGTGAGCGTCTCGGCGACCGCGGGCGCCGTACGGCCGTGGAGGCGGTCCACCGACTCCCGCATGCGGGCGAGTTCGCGCTCGACGAGCAGGGCGAACGCCTCGGCCAGCAGCTGGTCGCGGCTGCTGAAGTAGTAGGAGGTGGCGGCGAGGGGAAGGCCGGCCCGGCGGGCGACGGCGCGGTGGGTCACGGCGGCGAACCCGCCGTCGCCGAGCAGGTCGACGGCCGCGTCCAGCAGCGCCTCCCGGCGGCGTACGGCACGCTCCTGCGGACGCCGCGGCCGCGGGGCGGTGAGCGCCCGCACGGCCACGCCACGTGCGGGGGCCGCCGCCGGTACGGGTACGGGCCGGTCCTGATCGGGCACGCCGTGATCCTCCCCTGGATCGTCGGGGGCTCCCCCGCCGGCCGGTGAGCCGTGCCGGATCACCCTCAGATCGTTCCTGACAAATCATGCCCTGCTCGGGGCGGGCCGGGCGGCCGAAGACGCCGGCGCCGAACGCACGCCGTCCCGCCCTCAGGAGCCGAGCGCGTGGCCGGTCGTCGCGTCGACGTGGCCGGGGATCTCGGCGTGGCGGTCGCCGACCGTGGACGTCCCGGTGGGCTCGAACATGAGGATCGCGGCTCCGGTGGGAGCCGACGGCCTGTGCTCGGTGCCCCGGGGCACGGTGAACACCGACCCCCGGGGCAGCCGGACCGTGCGCTCGCCGCCTGGCTCCCGGACGGAGATGAACAGCTCCCCGCCGAGCACGAGGAAGAACTCGTCGGTGTGGTCGTGGACGTGCCAGACGTGCTCGCCTTCCACCTTGGCGACGCGTACGTCGTAGTCGTTGACGCGGGTGACGATGCGCGGGCTCCACAGGGCGTCGAAGGAGGCCAGGGCCTCGCCGAGGGCGATGGGTTCGTTGCTCACGAGTGCATCCTGGCCCCTGCGGCACGACCGGCGTGAGTGCTAGGAATAGCGCATGGCGCAAGGATCCTCGCACGACACGCGCGGAGCCGGCCCGCACCGGGTCGTCCTGATCGTGGACGAGAACTCCAACCCCTTCGAGCTGGGCTGCGCGACCGAGGTGTTCGGCCTGCGCAGGCCCGAGCTCGGGCGCGACCTGTACGACTTCCGGCTGTGTTCCCCCGAGCCGCGCACGCTGATGCGCGACGGGTTCTTCACGCTCGCGGGCGTCGCCGGCCTGGAGGCGGCCGAGTCGGCGGACACGGTGATCGTCCCCAACCGTCCCGACGTCGAGGTGCCGCGCCGCCCCGCCGTGCTGGACGCGATCCGGCGGGCGCACGCGCGCGGCGCCCGCCTGGTCGGCTTCTGCAGCGGCGCTTTCACGTTGGCCGAGGCGGGGATCCTCGACGGGCGCAGGGCCACCGCGCACTGGCAGTGGGCGGCTTCCTTCCGGGCCCGATTCCCCGCCGTACGGCTCGAGACGGACGTGCTGTTCGTGGACGACGGTGACATCCTGACCTCCGCGGGGAGCGCCGCCGCGCTCGACCTCGGGCTGTACATCGTCCGCCGCGACCACGGCGCGGAGGTCGCGAACTCGGTGAGCCGCCGGCTCGTGTTCGCCGCGCACCGCGACGGCGGGCAGCGGCAGTTCGTGGAGCGGCCGGTGCCCGCCGTGCCGGACGAGTCGCTGGCGCCCGTCCTGGCCTGGGCGCAGGAGCGGCTGGACGCCCCGCTCACGGTGTCCGACCTCGCGGCTCGCGCCTCGGTCAGCGCGGCGACGCTGCATCGCCGCTTCCGGGCGGAGCTGGGCACCACGCCGCTGGCGTGGCTGACCGGGGAACGGCTCGCCCTGGCGTGCCGGCTCATCGAGCGGGGAGAGTCGCGCTTCGAGACGGTCGCGCGGCGCAGCGGCCTGGGCACGGCCGCCAACCTGCGCACGCTGATGCGCCGCAAGATCGGGCTCACGCCGGTGGAGTACCGGCGCCGGTTCGGCCCGGTGACAGGCACGGCGACAGGCACGGCGACAAGCCCGGTGACAAGCCCGGTGACAGCGGAGGGTGCGCCGCGGGGGTGACGGTCAGTGCGCGCCGGACAGGTTGAGCACGGCGACCCCGGCGATGATCAGTGCGATGCCGGCGGCCTTGACGAGGTTCATGTGCTCGCCGAGGAACATGGCGCCGATCAGCGCGATCGCGGCGGTCCCGGTGCCCGCCCAGACCGCGTACGCGATCCCGACGGGCATGCGGAGCTTGAGCGCCCAGGCCAGCAGGACGAACGAGGCGATGTAGCCGACGGCGACCACGACGGTCCAGCCCCAGCGGCTGAAGCCGTCGCTGAGTTTGAGCGCGGAGGTGGCCAGGACCTCCGAGGCGATCGCGCCGACGAGCAGGAGCCAGGCCATGGGGGAACCTCTCCGAACAAAAACTGTACGCTTGTCCCAATTTTACTCGGCAAGGCGTCGCAGCACCATGGGCGGACCAACCGGGTGCTCCAGGCTTGTGAACCGTCGGCCGGGGTCCTGCCGGCCGGGCCAGCGGTGAGGGATGCGTTACGGCGGATGAACGCGCCCGTGACGACGGGGAAACGACGGCCCCGTACATATCTGTCAACCGACAGAAATCCCCCCAGCTCCCGGAGCCACGATGGCCGTCACCGTCCCTCCCTCGCCCCCCACCGACGAGAGCGCCCTGCAGACGTTCGGCTACCGCCAGGAGCTGCACCGCAGCATGGGCAGGTACGCCTCGTTCGCCGCCGGATTCTCCTTCATCTCCGTGCTGACCACGGTCTTCCAGTTCTTCGCCTTCGGGTACGCCTCCGGCGGCCCGGCCTTCTTCTGGACCTGGCCCGTCGTGCTGGCCGGGCAGATCATGGTCGCCCTCTGCTTCGCCGAACTCGCCGCCCGCTACCCCATCTCCGGCGCCATCTACCAGTGGTCCAGCCGGCTCAGCACGGCGGCGTTCGGCTGGTTCGCCGGATGGATCATGATCCTCGGGCAGATCGTCGTGATCGCCGCCGCGGCGCTCGCCCTGCAGGTCGTGCTGCCCGCGATCTGGCCGGGCTTCCAGCTCGTCGGCGGCGACCCCGCGCCCACCACCGCCACCGGGGCGGCCAACGCCGCCGTCCTCGGCCTCGTCCTGCTCGCGCTCACCACGACCGTGAACGCCGTCGACAACCGCGTTCTCGCCCGGATCAACAGCATCGGCGTCACCGCCGAGATCATCGGCGCGGTGCTCATCGTGGTGCTGCTGTTCACCCACGCCGAGCACGGCCCCGGCGTCACGTTCAGCACCGGCGGGCACGGCGGGGCCGTCGGCGCGCTGCTGGTCGGCTCGTTCACCGCCGCCTACGTCCTCATCGGGTTCGACAGCGCGGGCGAGCTGAGCGAGGAGACCCGCAGCCCCCGGCGGGTCGCCCCGCGCACCATCCTGACCGCGCTCACGGCGGCTGGGCTGCTCGGCGGGCTCATCGTGTTCGCCGGTCTGCTCGCCGCGCCCAGCCTGACCGACGGAAGGCTGGCCGCCGAGGGCCTGTCCTACGTGCTCACCAGCAGCCTGGGCGACTGGGTGGGCAAGCTGCTGCTGGCCGACGTGGTGCTGGCGATCACCGTGGCGACCATGGCGATCCAGACCGCCGCCACCAGGATGCTGTTCTCCATGGCGCGCGACGGGGTGATGCCGTTTTCCGCCGCGCTGTCCAGGGTCTCGCCCCGCACCGGCATGCCGACCGGGCCCGCGCTGGTCACCGGAGTGGCCGCCGGGGCCGTCCTGCTGCTCAACTTCGCCTCTCCCGAGGCGTTCCTGGCCATCGGCACCACCTGCATCGTGCTGCTCTACCTGGCGTACGCGATGGTGACGGGCCCCCTGCTGGTCCAGCGCCTGCGCGGCGGCTGGCGGGGCGGGGCGCCGGCCGGGGTCGCCGAGGACGGCAGCCGGCTGTTCAGCATGGGCCGCTGGGGCCTGCCGGTGAACGCGCTGGCCCTTTGTTACGGCCTGGCGATGGCGGTCAACCTGGCCTGGCCGAGGGCCGAAGTGTACGCCCCGATCACCGGCCACTGGTTCTTCCAGTGGTTCACGCTGCTCTTCCTTGCGGCGGTCGTGGCTCTCGGCGCGCTCTACCGGCGGCTACGCCGGCCCGCCGCCCTTCTTCCGCAGGTCGGGCAGATCCCCGTCGGCAACACCGGCCAGGCGTAGCGCCGCGTCGGCGGTGGCGGCGGCCAGCGTTTCCAGGACGCCGGCCGCCATCGCGCCCGTGGTGTCCCTGCGGATCAGGATGACGCCCTCGATCAGCGCGAACAGCAGGTCGGTGCGCAGCGCCCGTTCGGCGGGCGTCAGCGCCGCACCGGCGGAGGTGGCGGCCAGCAGCCGCCCGTAGGTGTCCTTGAGCTCGCCGCGCATGCGCCGGAAGCCGGCGAACCGCTCGGTGCGCACCTCGGGCAGGAGATAGAGCGCGCCCAGGTTGTGCGGGCCGGAGCACAACAGCCCGGCGTCGCAGTGGCACAGCTGCCACAGCCGCTCCTCCGGCGTGGCACCGGTCAGGGCGCGGGCGGCCTCCAGCGAGGGCCGCACCGTGCTCTCCAGCAGTTCGGCGAGGATGTCCTCCTTGCCGTCGAAGTAGTGGTAGATCGACGCCTGCCTGATCCCGGCCCGCTCGGCCATCGCCCTCGTCGAGGTCGCGGCGTAGCCGTGCGTGGTGAACAATGCCGCCGCCGCGGTGAGGATCTCCTCGCGCGGGCTCAGGTCGCTGCGCGGGCGCGCGACGGCCCGCGGCCTGCCGACCCTTCGTACGCCGGAGCCGGTCCCCCTGGAACTGGGCGGGTCGGAAATGGGCAGGTCGGAACGGGCACTCACCCGACGATCGTCGCACACCTCCCCCGGGCCCTCGTGGCTGTGCGATCTCGGTAACGGACGGGAAACCTCGCGGCGCGTGCGAGGAAACACGCGCCGCCTAATTTCTGTCACACGACAGAAATTCCTGCCCCCTCTCACAGGAGACCGTGTCATGGCGACCAGTACGACGTACGGCGCGCGAGAGCACGCCCGCGCCCAGGAGGGCACCAGAAGCGACACCATGCCGGTGCTCCCGGCCTCGGACTGGCCCGCCCCGCCGGACGGCGTCGCCCCCGCCGACCTCGTGTGGGCCGAGACCGTCGCCGGGGGCGGCTACACCCACAAGGTGCTGGCCCGGGGCACCGAACTGCGCCTCACCGACCTGGCCGGCGACGCCTGCGCGCACCTGCTGCTCTACGTGGCGGGCCGCCCCTGGGAGCGGCTCAACGTCGCCGACACCGTCAAGGTGCTGTGGAACGCCTACCTCGGCGAAGGCCACCTGCTGCTGTCGGACCAGGGCCGCGTGCTGGCCTCCGTCGTCACCGACACCTCCGGCCGCCACGACACCGTGTGCGGGACCTCAACCCTGCGGCGCAACACCGAGCGGTACGGCGACGGCACACCGCACGGCCCCGCTCCCGCCGGGCGGGAACTGTTCACGCTCGCCGCCGCCAAGCACGGCCTCGAGCGCCGGGACCTGCCCCCGTCGATCTCCTTCTTCCAGGGCGTGCGGGTCGGCCCCGACGGCGGCCTGACCTTCACCGGCTCCGCCGGGGCCGGCGCGTCGGTCACCCTGCGCGCCGAGATGCCGCTGACCGTGCTCATCGCCAACACCGCCCACCCGATCGACCCCCGTCCGGCCTACACCTGCACACCGATGGAGGTCCTGGCCTGGCGCGCCCGGCCCACCGGCCCCGGCGACCCCCTGTGGCAGGCCAGCCCCGAAGGCCGCCGCGCCTTCCTCAACACCGCCGAGGTGACCCGATGACCCTCACCGACACACCCGTGCTCGATGTGACCGTGCCCGCCCGCGCCCCCTGGTCGGCGATCGTCCGCGCCGGGCAGGAGCTGACCATCACCGACCTCGGCGGCAACCAGGCCGTCGACTGCCTGCTGTACGACGCGCACGACACCGCCGTCCGCTACAGCGCCCCCGACACCGTCCACGCCCAGGGCGGCATCTTCCTCACCACCGGCAGCGTGCTGATGTCCAACGAACACACCCCGCTGATGACCGTCGTCGCCGACACCTGCGGCCGCCACGACACCGTCGGCGGCGCCTGCTCCAAGGAGTCCAACACGCTGCGCTACGGGCACCACACCTACTCCCAGCACGCCTGTGTGGAGAACTTCCTCATCGAGGGCGGCCGCCACGGGCTCGGCAAACGCGACCTGGTGAGCAACATCAACTGGTTCATGAACGTCCCGGTCGAGCCCGACGGCACGCTCGGCATCGTCGACGGCATCTCCGCCCCCGGCCTCGCCGTCACCCTGCGCGCCGAGACCGACGTGCTGGTCCTGGTCTCCAACTGCCCGCAGATCAACAACCCGTGCAACGGCTTCGACCCCACGCCCGTGCGGATGACGGTCCGATGAACACTCTCCTCGTCGCCAACCGGGGCGAGATCGCCGTCCGCGTCATCGCCACCGCCCGCCGCCTGGGCCTGCGCACCGTCGCCGTCTACTCCGACGCCGACCGGGGCGCCGCCCACGTCCGCCTGGCCGACCACGCCGTACGGCTCGGCCCCGCCCCCGCCCGCGAGAGCTACCTGGACGCCGGCCGGGTGCTGCGGGCCGCGCTGGACAGCGGCGCGGACGCCGTCCACCCCGGTTACGGCTTCCTGTCCGAGGACGCCGCCTTCGCCCGGCAGGTCGAGGCCGCCGGGCTGGCCTTCGTCGGCCCCACCCCCGAGCAGCTCGACCTGTTCGGCGCCAAGCACACCGCCCGCGCCGCCGCCGAGCGGGCCGGCGTGCCCCTGCTCCCCGGCACCAGTCTGCTCCCCGACCTCGACGCCGCCCTGCGCGCCGCGCGGGACATCGGCTACCCGGTCATGCTCAAGGCCACCGGCGGAGGCGGCGGCATCGGCATGCGCGCCTGCCGCGACGCCGGTGACCTGGCCGAGGCGTGGCAGAGCGTGCAGCGCACGGCCGCCGCGAGCTTCGCCTCGGCCGGGCTGTTCCTGGAACGCCTGGTCGAGGGCGGCCGGCACGTCGAGGTCCAGGTGTTCGGCGACGGCATGGGCGGCGTCGTCACGTTCGGCGATCGCGACTGCTCGCTGCAGCGGCGGCACCAGAAGGTGCTGGAGGAGGCCCCCGCCCCCGGACTGCCGCCGCGGGTGCGGGCCGGGCTCGCCGACAGCGCCGCCGGCCTGTGCGCCTCGGTGCGTTACCGGTCGGCGGGCACGGTCGAGTTCATCTACGACCCGGCACGCGGCGAGCCGTACTTCCTGGAGGTCAACACCCGGCTGCAGGTGGAGCACCCCGTCACCGAGGCGATCTACGGCGTCGACCTGGTCGAATGGATGCTGCGCCTGGCCCAGGGCGACGTGAGCCACGTGCACGCCGCCCTGCGCAACCCGCCCCGGGCCGCCGGCAACGCCGTCGAGGCCCGTGTGTACGCCGAGGACCCCAGCCGCGACCACCGGCCCGGCGCGGGCCTGCTCACCCGGGTCGAGTTCCCCGAGGGCGTGCGGGTCGACGGCTGGGTGGAGACGGGCACGCAGGTGAGCAGCGCCTACGACCCGCTGCTCGCCAAGGTGATCGCGCACGGCGCCGACCGGGACCAGGCCCTGGACCGGCTGGCCGCGGCGCTGGCCGAGACCCGGATCGACGGCGTCGAGACCAACCTCGGGCTGCTGCGCGCCGCCGTGGCCGATCCCTGCGTACGGGCGGCCGCGCACGGCACCGCCACCCTGGCCGGGCTCGCCGACGGCTCCCGCCGCATCGAGGTGGTGCGGCCCGGCACCCTGACCACCGTCCAGGACTGGCCGGGACGGACCGGCTACTGGCAGGTGGGCGTGCCGCCGTCGGGGCCGATGGACGACCGCTCCTTCCGGTACGGCAACACCGCGCTGGGCAACGACCCCGGCGCGCCCGGCCTGGAGTGCACGTTGCGCGGCCCGGCGCTGCGCTTCAGCCACGCCACGACCGTCTGCGTCACCGGCGCGCCCGCACCGGTCACCGTGGACGGCACGCCCGTCCCCCAGTGGGAGCCGGTCACCGTGCCCGCCGGCGGTGTGCTGGACGTCGGCGCCGCCGAAGGGCCGGGACTGCGCGTCTACCTGCTGATGGCGGGCGGGTTCGACGTGCCCGCCTACCTGGGCAGCGCCGCGACGTTCACGCTCGGGGGGTTCGGCGGCCACGGCGGCCGGGCCCTGCGCGCCGGGGACGTCCTGCACGGCGGAGGTCTCACCACCCACGCGGGCGTGGAGCCCGGCGGGCGGCCCGAGTTCGGGCACCACTGGCGGATCGGCGTGGTCGAGGGCCCGCACGCCGACCCCGAGTTCTTCACCGGCGACGACATCCGCGACTTCTGCGCCGCCGAGTGGAAGGTCCACCACAACTCCGCCCGCACCGGCGTACGCCTGATCGGCCCCAAACCGCGCTGGGCACGCCTCGACGGGGGCGAGGCGGGCCTGCACCCCTCCAACATCCACGACACGCCCTATTCGGTGGGCGCGGTGGACTACACCGGTGACATGCCGGTCGTGCTCGGTCCCGACGGCCCCTCGCTCGGCGGGTTCGTCTGCCCGGCCACCGTCGTCACCGCCGAACGCTGGAAACTCGGCCAGCTGCGGCCCGGGGACACCGTCACCTTCGTCCCCGCGCCCTCCGCGGTCGGCGCCCCCGGCGACGGCGGCGTGCTGCACCGCCTGCCCGAGACCGGCGAGCGGCCCCGCGTCACCTACCGGCGCAGCGGGGACGACAACATCCTCGTCGAGTACGGGCCGATGGTGCTCGACCTGGGCCTGCGCATGCGGGTGCACGCCCTGTCCGAGGCGCTCGCCGCCCGGGATCTGCCCGGCGTGATCGACCTCACCCCCGGCATCCGCTCGCTGCAGATCCATCTCGACCCGGCCGTGCTGTCGCAGCGCGACCTGCTGGCCGAGCTGCTGCGGCTCGAGGATGACCTGCCGCCCACGGGGGAGCTGGAGGTGCCGAGCCGCGTCGTCCATCTCCCCCTGTCGTGGGACGACCCCGCCACCCGGGAGGCGATCGCCCGGTACATGGCGGGGGTGCGTGACGACGCGCCCTGGTGCCCCTCCAACATCGAGTTCATCCGCCGGGTGAACGGCCTGGATGACGTGGCCGACGTGCACCGCGTCGTGTTCGACGCCGAGTATCTCGTGCTCGGGCTCGGCGACGTCTACCTCGGCGCGCCCGTGGCCACCCCGCTCGATCCCCGGCACCGGCTGGTCACGACCAAGTACAACCCCGCGCGCACCTGGACCGCCGAGAACTCCGTCGGCATCGGCGGCGCCTACCTGTGCGTCTACGGGATGGAAGGACCGGGCGGCTACCAGTTCGTGGGCCGTACGACGCAGGTGTGGTCGAGCTGGCAGCAGCGCGGCGCGTTCCGGCCGGGCTTCCCCTGGCTGCTGCGTTTCTTCGACCGCATCCGCTGGTATCCGGTGACGGCCGAGGAACTGCTCGAACTACGGGCCGACCTGGCGGCGGGGCGGTTCGAACCCAAGATCGAAGAGGGGGTGTTCCGGCTCGCCGACTACCGCCGTTTCCTGGCCGAGCACGCCGAGTCCATCGCGGCCTTCCGCGAACGGCAGGCCGCCGCCTTCGCCGCCGAACGCGCGGCCTGGCAGGCGGCGGGCGAGTTCGACCGGGCGGAGCAGTCCCAGGGCCCGGCCGAGACCGAGCTGGAGCTGCCACCGGGGTGTGCGGTGGTGGAAGCGGAGTTCACCGCGAGCGTCTGGCAGGTCGGCGTCACGCCGGGCCGGCGGGTCGCGGCGGGGCAGCCGCTGGTCGTGCTGGAGGCGATGAAGATGGAGTCCGCCGTCCCGGCCCCCGCCGGCGGCGTCGTCGAACGCGTCCTGGTCGCCCCCGGGGACCAGGTGGAGGCGGGCGCCCCGCTGGTGGTGCTGAGGAGCGATCGTGGCTGAGACGACAGCTGAGACGACAGCTGGGACGGCACTGGAACGGGCCCGCAGGGCCTACGCCCGGATCACCGAGACCGGCCGCGGCGAGATCTGGATCGACCTGCGGCCACAGGCCGAGGTGGAGGCCGAGGCCGCGGCCGTGGACGCCCGCGTGGCGGGCGGCGAGCACCTCCCCCTCGCGGGCCGGACGCTGGCCGTCAAGGGCAACATCGACGTGGCCGGGCTGCCGACCACCGCCGGCTGCCCGTCCTACGCCTACCTGCCGGACGCCGACGCCCCCGCCGTGGCCGCCCTCCGCGCGGCCGGCGCGATCGTGCTGGGCACCACCAACCTGGACCAGTTCGCCACCGGGCTGGTCGGCACCCGCAGCCCGTACGGCGCGGTGCGTGCCGCCGCCGACCCGGCGCGGATCTCCGGCGGGTCCAGCTCGGGCTCGGCGGTCGCCGTCGCGCTCGGCCTGGCCGACCTCGCGCTCGGCACCGACACCGCGGGCTCGGGCCGGGTCCCGGCCGCCTTCAACGGCATCGTGGGGCTCAAGCCCACCCGCGGCCTGATCCCCACCGGCGGCGTGGTCCCTGCCTGCCGGAGCCTGGACTGCGTCAGCGTCTTCGCCCGGACCATCCCCGAGGCCCAGCGGGCCCTGGCCCTCATGACGGATTCTCCGGCGGGGCCCGCGCCGCGCCCTGCCCGCCGCCCTGCCCGCCGTCCGGGGCCGTGGCGGGTGGCCGTGCCCGCCACCGCCGACCTGGGCGAGCTGGCCCCGGGCTGGGCCGAGGCGTTCGAGGACGCGGCCGGCGGGCTGGCCTCGGCGGGCGTGGAGATCCGCCCGATCGACCCCGCTCCCTTCCTTGAGGCCGCCACGCTGCTCTACCAGGGGGCGTTCGTCGCCGAGCGGTACACCGCGGTCGGCGCGTTCGTCGAGAAGGGCGGCCCGGACCTGGATCCCACCGTCGCCTCCATCATCACCGCGGCCCGTGACCTGCCCGCCCACCGCCTGTTCGCCGATCGGGAACGCCTGGCGGAACTCCGCGCGCGGGCCATGTCCCTGCTCGGGGACTGCGACGCCCTGCTCCTGCCGGTCACTCCCCGCCACCCCACCCTGGCGCAGGTCGCGGCCGACCCCGTCGGCGTCAACGGCGACCTCGGCCGCTTCACCAACTTCGTCAACCTCTTCGACATGTGCGCGCTGGCCGTGCCCGCCGGGCAGGTGGACGGGCTGCCGTACGGGGTGATGCTGGCCGGGCGGGCCCACGCCGACGACGACCTGGCCGCCGTCGCCCGGCTGCTCCGGCCGGCCGCCCGCCTGGCGGTGGTCGGCGCGCACCTGTCGGGGCAACCGCTCAACCACGAGCTCACCGCGCGCGGCGGCCGCCTGGTGGCCACCACCGGCACCGCCGCGCGCTACCGGCTGCACGCCCTGAGCACCGACCCGCCCAAACCCGGGCTCGTACGGGTCGCCGAGGGCGGCGCGGCCGTCGAGTGCGAGGTGTGGGAACTGCCCGCCGACGGGCTGGGCGACCTGCTCGCGGCCCTCCCCCGCCCGATGACGCTGGGCCGGGTCGAACTGGCCGACGGCACGGACGTGCCCGGTTTCCTGTGCGCCCCGGAGGGGCTGCGGGGCGCCGCCGACATCACCGCGTACGGGGGGTGGCGCGCTTACTTGCGATCGGTCCGCGGCTGACGCGGCGGGCCCTCCGGGCCGGGCACTCCGGGCCGGGGACGCCGGGCCGGGGACGCCGGTCACAGGGTCACCGGCAGCGCGGTCAGCCGCCATGTGCCGGGGTCGGGGGCGCGCAGTTCGTCGATCGGGGCGGCCGGGGCCAGGCCGGGGAAGCGGCGCAGCAGCGCGGTGATCGCGGCCTGGGTCTGCACGCGGGCGAGGGAGGCGCCCAGGCAGAAGTGCGGCCCGTGGGCGAACCCCAGGTGGCCCGCGCCGGGCGAGCGGGTCACGTCCAGCCGGTCGGGGTCGTCGAACACCCGGGGGTCGCGGTTGGCCGCGGCGATCAGGGCGGTGACCTTCGCGCCCTCCGGCACGGTCACGCCGTACAGCTCGACGTCCCGACGGGCGTGGCGCGGGATCGCCAGCAGCGTGGGACCACACCAGCGGATCAGCTCCTCGACGGCGGCCGGCGCCAGCGCGGGATCGGCGCGCAGGGCGGCCGACTGGGCGGGGTGGGACAGCAGGGCGGCCACGGCGTTGGCGATCAGCGTGGTCGGCGTCTGCCCGGCGAGGACCAGGTGCCAGACCAGCGTGACGATCTCGGTGTCGCTCAGCCGGTCCCCGCCCTCGGCCCCGTCCTCGCCGTGGGCGCGGACGAGGTCGGCCAGCACGCCTCCGCACGCGTCCGGCTCGGCGCGTGCCGCGGCGACGGCGGCCTTGGCGCCGGCGATGATGCCGGGGATGGCCCGGGCGAAGTCCCCGCCCGCTCCGGCGGCGACGGTGGCGCCCCATTCGCGCCAGTGCGGGCGGTCCCGTTCGGGGATGCCGACCAGGGCGCAGATGACGTCCATCGGCAGCGGCCGGGCGAAGTGGCGCAGCAGGTCGGCCTGCCCGCCTTCGGCGTGCGCGGGCAGGTCGTCGAGCAGGGCGCCGACGATGGCGTCGATCCGGGGCCGGAACTCCGCCGCGCGGCGGGGGGTGAAGGCCGGGGCGGCCAGTCTGCGCAGCCGGGCGTGCTCGGGGCCGTGCATCTCGCTCATGGTCCGCATGTACGGCAGGCAGTCGCCGGGGACCGGCGGGCGCATGAAGCTGTCGGCGGTGAGGGCGAAACGGGCGTCGCCGAGCATCGCCCGCGCGCCGTCGTGCCTGGTCAGCGCCCATATGGGGCCGAGGCCGGGGATGAGCAGCCGCGCGAGCGGCGCGGCCTCCCGCGCCCGTCCGTACGCGGTGAAGGGGTCGCGCAGGACCTCGGGATCGGTGAGGTCCACCTCGGGCAGGGAAATCACGGGCAACTCCAGATGTTAATCCCAGATGTTCATGTCATCTGGATGGCGACGGTATCTTGGGCCTCGCCGTACGGCAAGCGGGCGTACACGGACGAGGAGATCGATGGAACGCCTCACGAGGGCCGAGCTTCAGGCGCGCAACCGGGCCAGGGTGCTGGCCGCCGCCCGGGAGGAGTTCGCCGAGCGGGGGTTCCGCGACGCCAAGGTCGACGCGATCGCCGACCGGGCGGGACTCACCCGTGGCGCGGTCTACTCCAACTTCCCCGGCAAGCGGGCCCTGTACTTCTCGGTGCTGGCCGATCTGGCCGAGCGGGAGGCCGCCGTAGCCACCGTGGACGGGGCGGTGTCCGGAGCGGGCACGGCCCGGGAGGCGCTCGCGGCGTTCGCCCGCGCCTGGGTCGCCCGGCTTCCGCTGGCCACCGAAGGCCCGGCCAGGCTCGGTATGGACCTGATGCCGGAGGTGCTCGCCGACCAGCGGGTGCGCCGGCCGTTCGCGCAGCTGATGAAGCTGAACGCGATCGTGCTCGGGCTCGCGCTCGAGGGTCTGTGCGGGCCCGGGCGGCGTCTGGTGCGGGTCGCGGAGACGGCCCTGACCACCCTGTACGGCGCGAGCCAGATGGCCGACGCGGCGCCCGGGTTCTCCGAGCCGTTCGACGTCGTCGCGGCGTGCGCCGCCCTGGCGGACCTGGACCTCGGCGACCGGTGGGACGCCCCCCATCTGCCGTTCGTCCCCCGCGCGCGGCCCGGTGACGGGCCGTGGTCGCCGCCGCCCGCGGTGGACGCGCTGGGTGGCGGGCCGGCCCCGCTCGCCCGCGACGGCGTGGTGGCGGTCCTCGGGCTGCACCGCCTGGGGGCCGTGGAGGAGGCGGTGCGGGCCACGCCGCCCGCCGGCGAGGTCACCGTGGTCCTGGTCACCGGCGACCCCGGCGAGCTGGGGCCGCTGGCCCGGCTCACCCTCGCCGAGCTGCGTTTCTGCCTGCGCCGCGCGTTACCCGCGCCGGCCTGGCCGCGCCTGCGCGTGGTGCACGACGAGGAGGGGGCCGTCGCGGCGGCGGCCGGGGTGACCGCCGTGAGCGACGGGACCGAGGCGGCCGTGCGGGTGCGGTCGGGCCGCGTGGTCGCCCGCGCGGACGGGTACGGCGCCTGTCACGCCGCCGCCTCCGCCGAACCCTGACCGCGCGGGCGCGGACACTTGGCGCGACGGTCGAATGCGTGTTCTACTGAACCTCATGCGTCGCGACGCCACTACCCGTGCGGGGGACCAGAGCCCGGCGCGGCCCCGAGCGCATGAGACGGTGCAGGAGCCGCTCGTCGGTGCGGGCGGTGAGGCGGCCGCGGCCCGCCCGCGCATCGAACGGCAGGCCGTCACCCGCGTCTTCGACGGCATCACCTGCTACGAGGTGCCGGCCCGCGCGGCGCTGGAGCGGGTGCCCGAGGCCGCCGAGCTGCCCTTCGCGTGGGGCGCGAGCCCCTATCGCGGCTGCGAGGCGGGCTGCGGCTACTGCACCGCCCGCCGCGGTCACCGCTACCTGGGCCTGGACCCCGGCACCGACTTCGCCACGAAGATCGTGGTCAAGACCGACCTGGCCCGCCGCCTGCGGCGCGAGCTCGCCTCCCCCCGCTGGGGCGGCGATCCGGTCGCGCTGGGCCTCACCGGCGACTGCTACCAGCCGGCCGAGGAGATCTACCGCCTGATGCCCGGTGTCATCCGGGCCCTCGCCGACGCGGCCAACCCGTTCACCGTGCTCACCAAGAGCCCCCTGGTCCTGCGCGACCTGGACCTGTTACGCGACGTCGCGAAGGTGACCCAGGTCGGCGCCCTGGTGTCGGTCGGGTTCGTCGACGATCGCGTGCGGCGCGCCGTCGAGCCGGGCGCCGCGACTCCGCAGCGGCGCCTGGAGATCTGCGCCGCGCTGAACGAGGCAGGCATTCCCTGCGGCGTGCTGATGGCCCCGATCCTGCCGCTCATCACCGACTCCACCGACCACCTGCTGGCGACCGTACGGCGGGCGGCCGAGGCGGGCGCGGTCAGCGTCACGCCCATCGTGCTGCGCCTGCCGGCGGGGGCCCGGGAGTGGTACCTGCGGTGGCTGGAGCGCGAGCACCCCGGTCTCGTGCCGCGTTACCAGGCGCTGTACGGCAGGGGCCAGGTCGCCGAGGAGGGTTACCGCCTGCGGATCGCCGAGCAGGTGCGGGCCCTCGCCGAGACCTACGGCATCGGCAGGGACGCCCGGCGCTGGCGGCGGCGGCGCTCTCCCGCCCGCCAGCTCGCCCTCGTCTGAATCCTCGGGCGACCCGAGCCGTCGCCGGTCCCGTACCGCCCGGGCCCTGGGAAGGCCGGGCCGTGACAGGCCGGACCATGACAGGCCGGGCCGTTCAGGCGGTGGGGCGGACGGCATAGCCGCCGAGGGAGGGTTCCAGGAGGCCGAAGGCGGCGTCGATGTAGCCGGTGAGAGCCGTCTCGATCTCCGCGTCGTCCTGGCCCGCGATGGCGCGGCGGAGCGTCTCGTCGAACAGCAGCCGGTGGACGCCGCCGAGCTGGGCGGCGGCCACCCGGGGCAGGATGTCGCCGGGCCCGGCGCCGGTCTCGGCGGCCAGCGCGTCGGCCAGGGCCTTCTCGCGCTCGTCGTGGAACTCCCGCAGCCGGGCCGTGAGGGCCGGGCTAGCGGCGATCATCCGGGCGAACGCGGCACCGGAGAAGCCGATGACCGGGTCGTGCCCGGCGACCGCGGCGAGGTAGGCGCGCCGGAGTGCGGCCAGGGCGGATTCGCCGGGCGCCCTGTCGCGGACGGTCCGGGCCAGGGACCGCACGAAGTCCTCGCTCAGGTCGAAGACCAGATCCTCCTTGCGCGGGAAGTAGTTGGTGACCGTCATCTTGGCCACCTGTGCCGCCTGCGCCACTTCGGCGATCGTCACCTTGTCGAAGCCGCGCTCCAGGAACAGCCGGGTGGCCTCGTGGGAGATCTTCTCCCTGGTCTGCCGCTTCTTCAGCGCTCTGAGGCCGGTCTTCTCCGTGTCCATGTGCCCACCTTACATGGAATCGACCTAAAATTAGAGTTGACATGATTGTAGGTTGGACATAAGTTCTGACCTACCCGCGATCCGGGCTCGTGCGACACCGAAGGGACCCCGCTTTTGACCACTGCCGCGCTCCCCGCCAGCCCCGCCCGCCATCCGAAGGGAGCCGTGGACATCGACCCGGTCAAGGAGTATCTCCGGCAGATCGGGCGCACCCCGCTGCTCACCGCCGCGCAGGAGGTGGAGCTGGGCGCGCGCATCGAGGCCGGCCGGCTCGCCGCGGAGCGGCTGGCCGCCGATCCCGGCGGCCAGGCCGAACGGTGCGAGCTGGAGCGGCTGGCCGCCGACGGCCGCCGCGCCAGGGATCACATGGTCGAGGCCAACCTGCGGCTGGTCGTGTCGATCGCCGGACGCTACGCCGCCAGGGGCGGGCTGCCGCTGCTGGACCTGGTGCAGGAGGGCACCATCGGCATGATGCGCGCGGTGGAGAAGTTCGACCACCGGCGCGGACTGAAGTTCTCCACCTACGCCACCTGGTGGATCAAGCAGGCGATCGGCCGCGCGCTCGCCGACCAGAGCCGGACGGTGCGCCTCCCCGCACACGTGGTCGAGGATCTCAACCGGGTCCTGCGTGCCCGGCACGTGCTTCAGCGAAACCTGGGCCGCGCGGCCACCCCCGTGGAGCTCGCGGCCGAGCTCGGCCTGACACCCGAGAAGGTCGAGCAGTTGCTGCGGCATGCCCGCGAGCCGATCTCGCTGCACACCCCCGTGGGCGACGACGGCGCCGAGCTGAGCGACCTTCTCGCCGACGACGCGCCCGGTCCCGCGGCCGAGGTGGCCGCTTCCTCACTCCGCCGTGACCTGGAGGCGGTGCTGGCGACGCTGAGCGAGCGGGAGGCGGCCGTCATCACTCAGCGGTACGGCCTGGCCGACGACAGGCCGCGGACCCTGGACGAGATCGGCCGGACGTTCGGGGTGACCCGGGAACGCGTCCGCCAGATCGAGGCCAAGGGCATGCGCAAGCTGCGCGAGCCGGCCCGCGCCCGCGCCCTGGCCGGCCTCCTCGCCTGACCTCCCCCTCGAAAGGACTCCTCTGTGACACCCGACCCCAAGACCGTGCATCCGCTGCCCGCCCACGAGCGGGTGGTCTTCCTCAAACCGCTGGTCAGCTCGCCGGCCATCGAGGTGGGTGAGTACACCTACTACGACGACCCCGACGGCGCGACCGAATTCGAGCACCGCAACGTGCTGTACGCCTACGGGCCGGAGCGGCTGATCATCGGCAGGTACTGCGCCATCGCCTGCGGCACCCGGTTCCTGATGGCCGGCGCCGACCACCCGGCGATGGGCGTGTCCACCTTCCCGTTCACCATGTTCGGCGGCGAGTGGACCGAACGCACCCTCGACATCGTCACCGGCATGCCCAGCCGCGGCGACACGGTTATCGGCAACGACGTCTGGTTCGGCTACCAGGCCACGGTCATGCCCGGGGTGACCATCGGCGACGGCGCGATCATCGCCACCGGCGCCGTGGTCACCGCCGACGTCCCGCCCTACACCATCGTCGGCGGCAACCCGGCCAGGCCCATCCGCCGCCGCTTCGCCGACGACGACATCGAACGACTGCTGCGGGCCGCCTGGTGGGACTGGCCCGTCGAGCTGGTGACCGAGCACGCCCGCGTCATCATGGCCGGCACCCCCGCCGACATCGCCCGCATCGCCGCCGAGCACGGACTGGAGAAGAGCCTTTGACCCACGTGACGATCACGGAGCACGCCGTGGCCGGCCCCGACGCCGGGCCGTACGCGATCACGACGGGGCCGGACGGCGCGCTGTGGTTCACCATGGTCCACAGCAGCCGGATCGGCCGGCTGATCCCCGGTTCCGAGCCGGCGAGCCACGAACTCGGCCCCGGCCGCGGGCCGACGATCATCGTCCCCGGCCCGGACGGCGCGCTGTGGTTCACCGAATACCAGGCACATCGGATCGGGAGGATCACCACCGGCGGCGTCGTCGACGAGTTCGCCCTGCCCACGCCCGGCTGCGGTCCGTTCGGCATCGCCCCGGGACCGGACGGCGCGCTGTGGTTCACCGAGACCGCGGCCGACCGCATCGGCCGCATCACCCCCGACGGGCAGGTGACCGAGTTCCCGCTGCCGGTCGCCGGCGGATTTCCCTCCGCCATCGCCGCCGGGGGCGACGGCGGGTTGTGGTTCACCCTGAACCAGGCCGGAGCCCTCGGACGGATCGGCACGGACGGCGCGATCAGCCTCCACGCGCTGCCGACCAAGGACGCCGCGCCGGTGGGGATCGCCGCCGGCCAGGACGGCGCCCTCTGGTTCGTGGAGATCGCCGCGGGCCAGATCGGCCGGATCACCCCCGACGGCCGCATCACCGAGTTCCCGCTGCCCGATCGGACGGCCCGGCCGCACGCCGTCACCACCGACGCCGGCGGCGTCCCGTGGTTCACCGAATGGGGCACGGGCCGCGTCGGCGCCGTCGCCGCCGACGGCACCATCGAGGTGTACGGCCTGCCCACCCCCGGGTGCGAGCCCCACGGCATCACCCTCGGCCCGGACGGCGCGCTGTGGACGGCACTGGAGATCGGCGCGCTGGCCCGCATCGCCCCGGCCCACGGCCGGACCTGAAAGGACGCCCGGGCCCGTCACCTTCGGCGCCGTCCGGCCGCCCGGGCGAAGCGGGCCGACAGCGTGCGCAGGTGGCGGGCGAGTTCCGGCGGCGACTCGACGTCGAAGTCGACCCCGAGCGTGCCCACCGCGAGCGCGACCAGCTCGAGTGAGTCGGAGGCCAGTTCCAGCACGCAGGTGTCGTCGTCGACGGGAGTGACGATCCCGTCGACGCGCCCGGCGACCCGGGAGGCGGGCGCGTACACCCGCAGCCGCGAGCGATACGGCCAGATCTCGTGGCCGATCGATCTGCGCAGGTAGGCCGCCACGTCGCCGCCGGGTGGATCACGATGGGCGAAGCGGGGCCCGTTGGGCGTGCGCAGCGAGATCCGGTCGGCCCGGAAGGTGCGCCAGCCGGCCCGGTCGGCGTCCCAGGCGACCAGGTACCACCTGCGGCCCCAGGCGACCAGGCGGTGGGGTTCGGCGATCCGGGTGGACCGGCCCCCGTGGTGGCCGGCGTAGTCGAAGCGGAGCGTCTCGGCGGCGCGGATCGCGGCGGAGATCGCGGTGAGGACGGCCGCGTCCACCGTGGGCCCGCCGCGCGGCGGGATCGCGACCATGGCCTCTTCCAGGGTCTGGACCCGGTGGCGCAGCCGGGACGGCAGGACGTGCTCGACCTTGGTCAGCGCGCGCAGCGCGGCTTCCTCGATCCCGCTGACGCCGCTCGCGGCGCCGGTGCGCAGCCCGACGGTCACCGCCACCGCCTCCTCGTCGTCCAGCAGCAGCGGAGGCAGCGAGGCGCCGGCTCCGAGCCGGTAGCCACCGGCCGGGCCCAAGGCGGCGTGGACCGGATAACCCAGCTCGCGCAGCCTTCCCACGTCGCGCCGCACCGTACGGGTCGTGACGTTCAGGCGTTCGGCGAGCTCGGCGCCCGGCCAGTCGCGGCGCGACTGCAGCAACGACAACATCCGGAGCAGACGGGCGGAAGTGTCCGACATCCGTCCATATTTACCTGAGTGCAGGACCGCGGCTGTCCTCCATAGGCGCAACGCTTGCGGCCATGAGCACACCGGAACCCTTCCGCGTCGACATCCCGCAGACCGACCTCGACGACCTGGCCGCCCGCCTGGCCCGCACCCGCTGGCCCGACGAGCTTCCCGGCGTCGGCTGGTCGTACGGGGTGAACAAGGACTACCTCATGGAGCTGGCCGGCCACTGGCGCACCGGCTACGACTGGCGCGCGCACGAGGCCCGCCTCAACGAGGTCCCGCAGTTCACCACCGAGATCGACGGCCAAACCATCCATTTCCTGCACGTCCGCTCCCCCGAGCCCGACGCCACACCGCTCATCGTCACGCATGGGTGGCCGAGCACGGTGTACGACTTCCTGGACATCCTCGGGCCGCTGACCGACCCGCGGGCGTACGGCGGAGACCCGGCCGACGCCTTCCACGTCGTCGCGCCCTCGGTGCCGGGCTTCGCGTTCTCCGGTCCGACCCGCGAGACCGGCTGGGGCGTCGGCCGCGTCGCGCGGGCCTGGGCCGAGCTCATGCGCCGCCTGGGATACGACCGGTACGGCGCCCAGGGGGGCGACTTCGGCAGCATCGTCTCCCCCGAGCTCGGCCGGATCGCACCGGAGCACGTGATCGGCGTGCACGTCAACGCGCTGGTCAACGCCTCGACGGCGACCGGCCCCGGCGTGCTGGACAAGCTGTCCGGTGAGGAACGCGAACAGGCGGAGCGCAACCGGAAATGGTGGTACGCCCACTCCGGCTACGCCACCCAGATGTCCACCCGGCCGCAGACGCTGGCCTACGCGCTCAACGACTCCCCCGCCGGGCAGCTGGCCTGGAACCTGGAATGGTTCGTGGACTGGGACCCCACCCGTACGGAGCGCACCCCCGTCGACCGCGACACCGTCTTGACCAATGTCACGATCTTCTGGCTGACCGCGACCGCGGGATCGGCCGCGCGGCTGTACTTCGAGAGCGCGTCGGAGGCCTGGGGCCGGCGGCCGGCGCCCTCACCGGTCCCGACGGGAGTGGCGAACTTCCTGGGCGACCGCGCGATCCGCGGGCTGGCGGAGCTGTCGAACACCGTCACGCACTGGTCGCGGTTCCCCCGCGGCGGTCACTTCGCCTCGCTGCAGGCGCCCGACCTGCTGGTCACCGACATCCGGGACTTCTTCCGGAGCCTGCGGGCCCGGTAGCCGGAGGGGCCTCCGGGGGAGCGGGAGGTCGCCCGCCTCGTCGCCGCGCTCGACGCGGCCCGCCGCCTGCCGGACCCCGGCGGGTCAGGCACCGAGGGGTAAATAGGTCGACGTCGGGCGCGGAAGGTCGCTACCGTCCCGCCATGGCTGCGTTCAGCGAGACCGACCTCGACCGCTTCGTCTCCGACGGGTTCCTCAAGGTGGAAGAGGCCTTCCCCCGCCAGACCGGGGACCGGATCAGGCAGCAGCTGTGGCGGCAGATCGGGTTGTCCCCCGACCGGCCGGAAGACTGGAGGCGGCCGGTGGTGTGGGCGGCCCCCGACCCGACGGGGCAGGGCCCGTCCGGGGAGGCGATGCGAAGCCCGCGCCTCGCCGAGGCGCTGGACCTGATCGCCGGCAAGGGCGGCTGGGAGCCGCGCGGCACCATCGGCAACACGCCGGTCCGCTTCCCGCACCCCTCCGACGCCGGGGACACCGGCTGGCACATCGACCAGAACGACCCCGGACCGGCCGGCGCCTGGGGAACGGTCACGCTCAGGTCCCGCACCATGCTCGTGCTGGTCCTGCTGTCGGAGGTCGGCCCCGACGACGCGCCCACCCGCATCAGGGCCGGATCCCACCTCGACACCGCCCGCGTGCTGGAGCCGCACGGCGAGCAGGGGCTGGAGTTCTTCGCCTCCGGCCCGCTGCTGGACGAGGCGAGCGCGCACCGCCCCGAGACCTACGCCACGGGACTGCCCGGCGACGTCTACCTGTGCCATCCGCACCTCGTCCACGCCGCCCAGCCTCACCACGGGACGCGGCCGCGTTTCATGTCCCAGATCCCGTTCTTCCTGACCGATCCGCTGGCCCCCGGCGACGCCACACCCCTCGCGCGGGCCGTACGGCTCGGCCTCGGCGGCTGAGCGGAGCGGGGCCGGGCCGGCAAGCTCTCCCTCCGGCCACACCCGGCGTCGCATTCGCTGCCGGAGCCGGCAGCCGCCGCTCGGCCGTACCCTGAACGCCGGGGAAAGCGTCGTTCTGTGCTGCCCGGCCGTCGGCCGGGACGACAGCGGGCGTGCCCGGCCGCCCGCCGTCGACTGAGCACGACACGAGACGAAACGAGAGGTGCAGCACGACCGTGGACCGCGACGCCGTCGTACTGGACGACCCGGTGGGCGAATCGCTGCGCGGTCACCACGCGCATCTCGCCCGACGGCTCGGCGGGGCCGCCACTTACCTGCCGGAGGTCGCGACCTTCTCCACGGTCACGGCAGACCCGCGTGCGGAGGAATGGGCCGACCTCGCCCGGCTGCTCGGCCGGGGGGAG
Organism: Microbispora sp. ZYX-F-249; assembly: GCF_039649665.1. NCBI lineage: Bacteria > Bacillati > Actinomycetota > Actinomycetes > Streptosporangiales > Streptosporangiaceae > Microbispora > Microbispora maris. The sequence continues at coordinate 156,743 of NZ_JBDJAW010000012.1, forward strand.
CTCGCCGACATGTTCAGCTCCCCGGCCTCGCCGCCGCGGGACTGGGAGCCGGTCTTCGTGCTGGAAGGCCGCCAGATGGTCTGGCCCGGCGGCCGGCCCGACCACCCCGGCGCCGACGACCTCGAAGTGGTCGAGCTGGGCGCAGGCAGCGTGCCCGAGATGCTCGGCCTCGTCGCGCGGACCCGGCCGGGGCCGTTCTGGCCGCGCACCCGCGAACTCGGCACCTACCTCGGCGTCCGCGAGAACGGGACGCTGGTGGCGATGGCGGGCGAGCGGCTCCGGCCACCGGGCTGGACCGAGATCAGCGCCGTCTGCACCGCCCCCGAGGCGCGCGGGCGAGGGCTCGCCGCCCGCCTGGTCAGCGCGCTCGTCGCGCGTGTCGTGGCCCGCAACGATCGGCCGTTCCTGCACGTGGCCGAGGCGAACACCGGCGCGATCGCCCTCTACGAGCGGCTCGGATTCGACACCCGAAGGCCCGTGACGTTCCGGGGGTTCCGCACGCCGTGACGGCCTGCGGGTGAGGCCTCGGCCGCGCGCCACGGACCCGCCGGGCGGGCGGTCAGGCGGGCTCCCCCACCAGCGTGGTGACGAGCCGGAACACCTCGGTGGTGTCGGCCACGCCGCCCACGATGATGATCTTCAGACTCGCCCGCTCCTCGTCGTAGACGGTCTCGACGCGCAGGGGGCGGTCGGCGGGGGAACGGCTCGCGGTGGCCGCCATCAGCATGTTGCCCAGGGTCGTCATCTCGTCGGGGGCGATGGCGTCGATCTGGACGATGCTCGAGGCCTCGACGTGACGGCGCCGCCGGGCGGTCTCGGCGGCCGGCGGCTCGGCCGGATGGCCCAGGAACGCCTCCAGGTCCTCGCGGGCGATGCGGTACTGCTTGCCGATGCGCACCGCCTTCAGCCGCCCGTCGCGCACGTAGTTGCGCACGGTCTTCACGTGCAGGCCCAGCAGGTTCGCCACCTGCTCCACCGAGTACGGCTGCTGCGGCATCCCACTCCCCTCCGTCCGGCTCCCCCACGTACCCTATCCAGCTGTCCGAAGAGGCAGGTTGGGGAGTTCTGAGGGCATGAGCGGCCAAGGTCGCGAGCGGGACCGGCGACCCGGGAGGTAGTCTGCGTTCATGTTCCACCGCAAACCCATCGAAGAGCGCATCGCCGAGCGTGTCGCCAAGCGCCCTCCGCTCAAGGAGGGCAAGCACTTCGAGCACCGCCCCGCGCTGATCGTGTTCTGCGTGGTCATCGCGCTCGTCGCGCTGAAGATCGTGGGCGCCTTCGCTCTCATGAAGTGGGGCGTCCAGTAGGACGCCGCCGCACTGGCCGTACCCGACGAAGGATCGGAGCTGGGATGGACATGCGCACGGAGGTCGAGTGGGTGGACTCGCGGGAGAGGCTGCCGCAGGAGGGAATGCCCGTGGCCGCCGCGATCGCGGGCCGTTTCGCGTCCGGCGACGCGGACGAGTGCGATCCGGGCGCCGGACAGGACTTCTGGCTGGTGCGGCCGATGTACTTCACCACCCGTCACATCGGTGAGGACGGGCGTGAGTACCGCGACTGCTTCGTCGACTCTGACGGCATCGTCCGCCCGCCCTACGGCCGGGACCGTGACGACCCGCAGGACCCCGGCGACCCGCAGTACTGTGACGACCCGATCACCCACTGGGCCGAGTTGCCCACCCTGCCGGGCACGACCGTGCACTACCTGATGGGCGAGGAGGCGAGGACCGCTCGCGCGAACGCCTCGGGTGAGGGGATGTCAGCGCGGTCATAGCGCGCTCGCGGACGCCGTCAGCCACGCCCGGCGCCGGCCGGGCGAGCGGATCAGGCCTCCAGGGCGCTGCCCTTCTGCCACTTGCTGAACGGCATCTGCCAGAACCCCCAGCCGTTGTTCCACTCCAGGGCCCGGTCGGTGCCGACGATCTTGACGACGTCGCCCCGGTGGAAGTTGTCGTAGAACCACTTGGCGTCGCTGGGGTGGGCGTTGATGCACCCGTGGCTCACGTTGGCCCGGCCCTGCGAGCCGACCGACCACGGTGCGCCGTGGACGTACTCACCGCTGTTGGAGATGCGGACGGCGTGGTTGACGACCTCCTTGTAGTACCCGGGGTCGCCCTCCTTCTTCCCGGGGGAGATCATCGTGACCGGGTTGCCGCGTTCCATGGTCAGGTGGACGCCGCTGGTGGTGGTGTACTCGCGGGTGGTCGCCTTGCCGGCACTGATCTTCATGGTCTTCACGACCTTGCCGTCGCGCCGGACCACCATCATGTGGGTCCTGGTGCTGACCGAGCTGATCCAGGCCGCGCCGATCTTGATGGTCGTGCTGTGGTCCTCGACGCCGTAGGTGTCCTGCCCGGCTTTCACCCCGGTCAGGTGCGCGGTGAACTTGACCTTCTGGTGCGCGGGCCAGTACTTGGCCGTCCGGTAGATGACGAACTTGTCGTCGATCCACCGCCAGGCGCCCTTGACCGGCTTCTCCGCGTCCACTTCGAGGGCCTGCTCCACGGCGGCCTTGTCCTGCACCGGCGCGTTGAACCTCACCATGATCGGCATTCCGACGCCGACGGTCTCCCCCTTGATGCCGGGGGTGACGTCCACGACCTCCAGCCCGACCTTGGGCTTGAGCGTGGTGAAGCGGCTGGTCGCGGTCGCGGGGCCGCCCTGGCCGGTGGCCTTGGCCGACACCGTGTATCTGCTGGAGGGCTTGAGCGGCTGCTTGGAGGTCCACTTGGTGCGGGTGGCGTCGAACTCGCCCTCGAGCGTCTCGCCGCCCGCCTGGACCGTGACCTCCTCCAGCGCGCCGTTGGCGGCGGTGACGACCACGGTCTTGTCGGGACGCACCTTGGCGCTGCCCGTCGCGGGGCTGATCTTGATGGCGGGAGCCGGGACGGCGGGCGCGGCGCCGTCGCCGGAGCCCCCGGAGCCGCCGCCGGTCGAGCCTGGCGCGTCCGATCCACCGGAACACGCCGACAGAGCCGCGGCCAACGTCACGGCGACTGCGGCGATCGGCCACCTCGAGCGACTACCAGTGCTCAGCACAACTACTACTCCCCCATGAGCGCGAAGGGCACCATAAGACCTTATTCGGGGTTGCCTCTTATGTTGTCATTTTCTCCTGCGCTAAGGTCACATTTCGGTCGCTTCTCCGGTGGAGTCGTCTCTGCTGACGGTAAGGTGCGGGTCAAGACTGATCAAGCACCCAGTCAGCATCCGCCGTGGCGAGGGCCTGCACGTCCGCGTACGACGGGAGGCCGGCGGGGACGTCCCCGCCTCCGGCGACCGCCCGGGCGGTCTCGGCCACCGCGTGCAGGGCGGCCCGCAGCAGCAGCGACCCGGTGCTGATCCGCCTGACGCCGAGCGCACCCAGACCCGCGACCGTGTGGCGGCCGGGCAGGAACAGCACGTTGAGCGGCAGATCGGCCGCGTCCACCAGCGCCCGCACGTCGTCGTCGGCGGCCACCCCGGGAACGAACACGCCGTCGGCCCCGGCCTCGGCGAAGGCCCGCAGCCGGGCGATCGTCGCCCGCAGGTCCCCGGCCCCCAGCCAGTAGGTGTCGGTGCGGGCGTTGACGAACAGCTCCGGCGCCCGCGCCTTGACCGCCGCGATCGTCTCGCACCGCTCGCCGAGGTCCGCCAGCGTGCCGTCCGGCCGGCCGTCCTCGATGTTGACCCCGGCCACGCCCAGGGCGGCCAGGCCGGCGGCGATCTCGGCAACCCCTTCCGGCGTGTCCGCGAAGCCGCCCTCGATGTCCACCGACACCGGGCACGGCAGCCCGGCCAGCCGCGCGGCCAGCGCCAGCGTCTCCGCCGCGGTGTCGCCCGTCGCGTCGGGCTTGCCCGCCGCCGCGGCGACGCCGAGGCTCGTGGTGCCGATCGCGGCGAACCCGGCGGCGGCCAGCACGGCCGCCGAGGCGTGGTCCCAGGCGTTGGGCAGCACCAGGGGGCGCTCGGCGTGATGGAGCGCCCGGAACGTCTCGGCGTGCGTGCTCATCGGTGTCCTTCCGTCGTGTCGGGGTCGTGCAGGCAGAGCCGGGCGGGCACCCGCAGGTTCGGCGACGGCTCGTACGGGAGCTCGGGGTCGGCGAGCCGGTGCCCGGCGGCGGCCTCCAGGATGCCCGCGGCCAGGGCGAGCGCGGCGTCCTGCCCGGGGCAGGGCCTGATCCCGTCGCCGAAGCCCAGGTGCTCGCCACCGATGCGCAGGTGGCCGCCACCGGAGCGCACGTGCCCGCCGCTCCCCTGGCGAGGACGAGCAGGGTCGAAGCGGTGCGGGTCGGGGAAGACCTCGGGGTCCCGGTTGGCCGCCGCGAGGTCCAGCACGAGGACGGCCCCCGCGGGCACGGGGACTCCCCCGGCCATGGCGTCCTCGGCCGCCACCCGGCGCGTGAGCCGTACGGGCGGGTCCCACCGCAGGGTCTCGGCCAGCAGCGCCTCGACCGGCCACCGCAGGGCCAGGTCGGCGGGCATGCGCGTCACCGCGGCGAGGGCGTTGCCCACCAGGCCGGCGGTGGCGTCACAGGCCTGGACCAGCACTCCCGCCACGGCGGCCAGCAGGCCCGGCTCGGGCGCATCCCGTCCGCCGAGCGCGGCCGCCAGCACGGCCACCGCCGCGTCGGCCGCGTCCCCGGCGGGCGGCGCGGCGGAAACGGCGGGGAGGTGGTAGGCGGCGGCCATGGCCCTCACCGCGGCGACGACCTCCTCCCGCCGCTCCTCCGGGACGCCGAGCCGCGTGGCGAGGACCCCGACCGGGACGCGGCGGGCGATCGTGGCCATCACGTCGACGGGCGCCCCGCCCGCCAGTTCGGCGCGCGTCCGCTCCCGGGCCTCGCGGCGCAGCCGTACGGGGTCGAGGGCGTCGAGCAGCCCCAGCACGCGCGCGCGGCGGCGGGCGTGCGCGGCTCCGTTGCTGAACCTGCTGACCGCTCCCCGCAGCCAGGCCATCCCCGGCCCGGAATCGGTCCCGAGCGGCGCGGCGGGGGCGGCCGGGACGAGGAAGCGGGGGTCGGCGAGCACGGCACGCACGTCCGCGTGCCGGGTGAGCCGCCGTTCCCGTACGGCGGGCGGATCTGTCGTCATCGGTGGCCGGGGGCGCGTGGAGGCCGCCCCCTTCACCCCTTCCGTGGTGGATGTCGCCTCCCGGGCAGGCTAGGGCCGTGATCCTTCGGCTCCGGTCGAACGATGAACGTTTCACGCCTAAATGTGCGATGTGCGGCGTGTGGACCTTTGGGCCTTCTCAAAGATCGGTCCGCGGGTTATCACAGGGCGGGAGGGCCATCGTGATCCCCTCGTCCTCCTAGAACGTTCCACGGCTTCACGACCGGGCACCACTCGCCGGCCACCCGGCGTCGACATCTCGTACGCCCACTGGGCACCACCGCGATGGAGGACGGCATGCGCCTGTTACGTACCGTGTTCACCCGATTACTTTTACTCTGTGCGATGGTCGCCGGGGGCGCCGCCGCCGGGGCGGGGGCCGCGAACGCGGCGGTTCCCGACGTCTGGGGATTCGCCTACGTCGACGTCACCTCCGGCGTGCCGAACCTGGCCTACCAGGCGGGTAGCTGGGGGGCCGGGCCGACGGTCAGCGTCACGGCCGGCGGCTCCGGCGAATACTTCGTGCGTTTCCCGAAGATCGGCATCCCCAAGGGCGGGATCGCGCACGTGACCGCCGTCTCGCAGGCGGCCGAGTGGTGCCAGATCGAGAAGTGGGGGCAGTCCGGCTCCGACGAGATCGTGGCGGTGCGGTGCTACCGGTACGGCGGCACCCCCGTCAAGGCGAAGTTCTCGATCGTCTTCGCCAGCAGCAGCGGGGCGCTGGCCTCGGCGACGGAGGCGTACGGCTACCTCTACTGGAACGGCACGTCCATCGCCTCCGACTACAACTCCGCGCTCGGCGTGAACGCCGTCTTCCCCAACGCGACCGGCGACTGGACGGTCTGGCTGCCCGGGCTCGGCTCCGCCGTACAGGCGGGCAACATCCAGGTCACCGCGGTCGACTCGAGCAAGCCGGCGCGGTGCAAGGTGGGCGCCTGGAGTTGGGCGCCGTCGGGGCAGAAGATCCAGGTGCTGTGCCACGACGTGGCCGACAAGCCGTACGACACCGGCTGGACCCTCACCTACCAGCGTGAGCGGGCGGTCACCGGGGCGTACGCGCCGCCCAAGCTGTTCGCCTACACCTTCGACAACGTCCCGGCCAACCCCGGCCCGTACGCGCCCGCCCCCGCGGGGGTCAACTACAACTCACAGGGCGGGATCAACACGGTGCGGACGGCCGGGACCGGCATGCGCCTGGCGTTCTTCCCCAAGGTCGGCGTGACGCCCAACAACGTGCAGGTGACGGCATACGGTCCCGGTCCGTATTTCTGCAACCTGCTCACGCTGTGGACGACCTACGGCTCCGACGTCTACGTGCGTGACGTGGTCTGTTACAAGGGCACCACCCAGGTCGACCAGCCGTCGTTCGTGACCTACGTCTCGCAGTACTGACGGCATCCGCCCGCCGGGCCGGGCCGCGTGGTGGCAGGGTGACGCGGCCCGCGTCCCCTGCCGCCGATGGCCGGGCACGACCCGCCGGGCCACCGCCGGCGCGGCCTCTCGCACGACTACCGCATCGCCCGTCATGGAGGACACATGCGCCTGTTACGAACCATGGTCATCCGGATACTGCTGATGTGCGCGGTGGCCGCCGCGGCGACCGTCGCCGGGGCGGGGGCCGCGAACGCGGCGGTTCCCGACGTGTGGGGATTCGCCTACGTCAACACGACATCCGGCGTGCCGAGCCCGGCCTACCAGGCGGGCAGCTGGGCGCCCGGGCCGACGGTCGGCGTCACCTCCGGCGGCCCCGGTGAGTACTTCGTGCGCTTCCCGAGGATCGGCATCCCCCGGGGCGGGATCGCGCACGTGACCGCCATCTCGCAGTCGCCGGAATGGTGCCAGATCGAGAAGTGGTGGCAGGACGGCCCGGACGAGGTGGTGGCGGTGCGGTGCACGCTGTACGGCGGCGGGCACCACGCGCAGACGTTGTTCTCCATCGTCTTCGCCTCCAGCAGCGGGGCGCTGGCCTCGGCGAGCCAGGCGTACGGCTACGTCTACTGGGACGGCGGATCCATCGCCTCCCACTACAACTCGGCGCTCGCCGCCAACTCCGTCGTCCACACGGGCACCGGGGCCTGGACGGTCGTGCTGCCCGGGCTCGGCTCGGCCGTGCAGGCGGGCAACATCCAGGTCACCGCGGTCGACTCGGGCCGGGCGGCGCGGTGCAAGGTCGGGGCCTGGGACTGGTCCAAGGACGCCCAGAAGATCCGGGTGCTGTGCCACGACGCGACCAACGTGCCGCTCGACACCGGCTGGACCCTCACCTACCAGCGGCAGCGGGCGATCATGGGGGCGGCGGTGCCGCCGAAGTACTTCGCCTACACCTTCGACAACGACCCGGCCACCCCCGGGCCGTACGCGCCCGCCCCCGCCGGGGTCAACTACAACTACACCGGCGCGGTCAACACCCTGACGAGGACCGCGACCGGCCGGCGCTGGGTGGCGTTCCCCTCGGTCGGAGTGCTGCCGAGCAACGTGCAGGTCACCGCGTACGGCCCCGGGCCGGAGTTCTGCAACCTGGTGACGTTGTGGGTCACGGCCGGCTCCGACGTCCACGTCCGCGACGTCTTCTGTTACAAGGGGAACGTCAAGGTCGACTCCCCGTCGCTGGTGACCTACACCTCGCAGTACTGACACGGCCGGGCGGCGCGCGCCGGCCAGGACACGCGGAACAGGGCCGCTGGTCAGGGCACGCGGAGGCGGTGGGTCAGCCCCGTGTGGCGGCGGCCCGCCCCCCGCGTGCGCACCGCCTGGCCGAGCGCCCGCCGCGACCCGACGACGACCACGAGCTTCTTGGCCCGGGTGATGGCGGTGTAGAGCAGGTTGCGCTGCAGCATCATCCAGGCGCTGGTGGCCAGCGGGATGACCACCGCCGGATACTCGCTGCCCTGGGAGCGGTGGATGCTGACCGCGTAGGCGTGGGCGAGTTCGTCGAGCTCGTCGAAGGAGTAGTCGACGTTCTCGTCCTCGTCGGTCAGCACGGTCAGCTTGCTCTCCTCGGGGGTGATGGCGGTGACCACGCCGACCGTGCCGTTGAACACCCCCGCCGCGCCCTTGTCGTAGTTGTTGCGCAGCTGGGTGACCTTGTCGCCGACGCGGAAGACCCGCCCGCCGTACCGGCGCTCGGGCATGCCCTCGCGGGCGGGGGTCAGCGCCTCCTGCAGGGCGATGTTGAGCGCTCCCGCGCCGGCCGCGCCGCGGTGCATGGGCGCGAGCACCTGTACGTCCCTGCGCGGGTTGAGGCCGAACTTCCTCGGAATGCGCCGGGCCACCACGTCCACCGTCAGCGCGGCGATCTCCTCGGGTTCCTCGCAGGGGAACAGGAAGAAGTCGGGGAACTCGCGGACCAGCGGCTGCTGCCCGGTGTTGACGCGGTGGGCGTTGACGACCACGCCGGACTCCTGGGCCTGCCGGAAGATCTGCGTCAGGCGCACCCGGGGGATGGCGGGGGCGGCCAGCAGGTCGCGCAGCACCTCTCCGGCGCCGACCGAGGGAAGCTGGTCGACGTCGCCGACGAACAGCAGGTGCGCTCCCGGGGCGACGGCCTTGGCGAGCTTGTTGGCCAGCAGCAGGTCGAGCATGGACGCCTCGTCCACCACGACCAGGTCGGCGTCGAGGGGGTTGTCGCGGTCGAAGGTGGCGTCCCCGCCGGGGCGCAGCTGGAGCAGCCGGTGCACGGTGGTCGCCTCGTGCCCGGTCAGCTCCGCCAGCCGCTTGGCCGCACGGCCGGTCGGGGCGGCCAGGATGACCTTGGCCCGCTTCGCGCGGGCGAGGGTCACCACCGAGCGCACGGTGAAGCTCTTGCCGCAGCCGGGGCCGCCGGTCAGCACCGCGACCTTCTCGGTCAGCGCGAGCCGTACGGCCTGGGCCTGCTCGGGCGCGAGGTCGGCGCCGGTCCGGCCGCGCAGCCAGTCGAGGGCGGCCGGCCAGTCGACGTCCGCGAACACGCCGAGCCGGTCGTGCCCGGCGGTCAGCAGGGTGCGCAGCGTGCCGGCCAGCGACAGCTCGGCGCGGTGGAAGGGGACGAGGTAGATCGCGGGGACGGTGCTCTCGCCGTCGTCCCCGTTCTGTTCGCCGTTCCCCCTGGCCGGGATCTCCTCGCGGACCACGCCCTCCTCGGCCACCAGCTCCTCCAGGCAGGCCGTGGTCAGGTCGGCCGGCACCTCGAGGATCTTCACGGCGTCGGCCACCAGATTGGGCGCGGGCAGGAAGCAGTGGCCGTCGTCGGCGGCCTGGGACAACGTGTAGCGCAGCCCGGCCTTGACCCGCTCGGGGCTGTCGTGCGGAATGCCCACGGCCTGCGCGATGGTGTCGGCCGTCTTGAAGCCGATGCCCCACACGTCGTCGGCGAGCCGGTAGGGCTCCTTGCGGACCACGTCGATGGAGTCCTCGCCGTACTGCTTGAAGATGCGCACGGCGATGGAGGTGGACACCCCGACGCCCTGCAGGAAGATCATCACCTCTTTGATGATCTTCTGCTCCTCCCAGGCCGCGGCGATCATCTTGGTCCGTTTGGGCCCGAGGCCGGGGACCTCGACCAGCCGCTTCGGCTCCTCCTCGATGACCCGCAGCGTGTCGGTGCCGAAATGGTCCACGATCCGCTCGGCCATCTTCGGGCCGATGCCTTTGATCAGGCCGGAGCCGAGGTAGCGCTGGATGCCCTGGATCGTCGCCGGCAGGACCGTGGTGTACGACCAGACCTCGAACTGCCTGCCGTACTTGGGGTGGGAGCCCCAACGGCCGGTGAGGCGCAGCGACTCCCCCACCTGCGCCCCGAGCAGGGGCCCGACGACGGTCAGCAGCTCGGTGCCCGACCGTTCGGTGGCGACCCTGGCGATCGTGTAGCCGGTCTCCTCGTTGGCATACGTGATCCGCTCCAGTACGGCGTCGAGCTGCACGCCGGGCGGCCTGCCCGCGGCGCCTCCGGGAGGATTCGTCATGGGTCGCATTGTCTCCCACCCGGCGGGGCCCACCCGACCGCTACCGGTCGGGTGGGGACGGGCCGTCCCCGGCCTGCCGGCGGGCCGGGGACGGCGTTCCCGCGGGTGCTACCCGGTGAAGTCCGCGGCGTGGTCGCGGGCCCAGGTGGCGAAGGTGCGCGGAGCGTGGCCGGTGACCTGCTCGACGACGTCGGTCAGCGGCACGGGGCGGCCGTCGTTGGCCCGCCAGTAGGCGAGCAGCGCGTCGGCGTACGGACCGGGGATGTAGCCGGCCATCTCCTTCTTCCATTCCCCGGGAGTGACGTGGCCGACGGTGATGGGCCGCCCGGTGACCTCGGCGAGCCGCTCGATCTGTTGGGTGAACGTGAGGCTCTCCGGGCCGGTCGGATGCAGGCACCGGCCCTGGTGGCGCGGGTCGGTGAGCACGGTGAAGGCCACCTCGGCGAGGTCCCGTTCGTGGACGGGGTCGGTGTGCGCGCCCGGGTAGGGCAGGCTCACCGGGCTTCCGGCCCTGATGGACCAGGCCCAGGCGCCCGCGTTGCCGGCGAAGGAGCCGGGGCGCAGGATCGTGGTGGTCAGCGGTGCGGCGAGCAGCGCGGTCTCGACGTCGAGGTGCGACTTGGCCAGCGGATCGCCGGCCGCGCCGGGGTTCAGCACGGCGGCGGACGACAGCAGGACCACGTGCTCGACGCCGGCCGTGACGGCGGCGTCGGTGAACTCCGCGATGTGCGAGGCCTCGGCGTACAGGAAGACCTCCCTGACGCCGGCGAGGGCGGCCGGAAAGGTCGCGGGATCGGTGAGGTCGCAGCTGACGGCGGTGACGCCGGCCGGCGCCCGCAGCCGCCCGGGGTCGCTGGAGGCCACGCGTACGGCGCGTCCGGCCTGAAGCAGCAGGGTCAGCAGGTGGGTGGCGACCGCGCCGCGGCCTCCGGTGACGAGAATCATGGGAATGCTCCTGTGAACGGTACGAATGTAGGTGCGGATGCCTTCCGGGAACGGGGCAGGTTCAGCGGGCGTGGGCTCCACGGCGCGCGGGCAGCGGGATGCTCATCGCGCATGCGGCGGACGCCGACGGGAAGATCGCCCATGTGGGCGGAGACAGAGGTGAGGACATGGCGGGGCAGACTCTCCACTGAGAGATCCAGACAGCCTGTACCGAGGCTGTCGTGCCGGCCAGATGTCCCGGCACGCCCGCAAATGAGCGCCGCACCTTACGATCAAGAAGCTACCACGGCCGGGGCCGAGACCCGCCACCGAGATCTCCCTTGTGATGTGTCCGCGAACTCCGCGTCGGCGGGGACGCGATTAGGTTTCCGCGCCGCGCCCGTCTGTACAGGTTGAGAATCGACTCACGGGAGGCCGGCACTGTGCGGAAACTGATCTTCGGCATGAACGTGACCCTGGACGGCTACATCGCCGCGACCGGCGACGACATCGGCTGGAGTGGCGGGGACGGACCGGACTCATCGCCGAGCGCCGAGCTGTTCCAGTGGTGGTACGACCAGATGCGGGCGAGCGAACTGTCACTGTACGGGCGCAAGCTGTGGGAAACGATGAGCTCCCACTGGCCGACCGGCGACCGGCAGCCCGACGCCACCCCGGCGGAGATCGCGTTCGCGCGCCTCTGGCGGGACATGCCGAAAGTGGTGTTCTCATCGACGATCGACACGGTCGGCTGGAACACCCGCCTGGTCGCCGGCGACGCGGTCGCCGAGATCGCCCGGCTCAGGGCCGAGGACGGCGGCCCGATGGACATCGGCGGCGCGACGCTCGCCGGGGCGGCCATGCGGGCCGGGCTGATCGACGAGTACGTGCTGGTCACCGTGCCGGTCCTGGTGGGCGGCGGCACGCCGTTCTTCACCGCGCTGGACAGCTGGGTGAACCTGAAGCTGGTCGAGACGCGCACATTTCCCGGCGGCGTGGTGCTGACCCGATACGAGACGAGGCGATGAGCACGGGCCGAAGGCCCGTGCTCATCGCTCGTCGACGATGGGGACTTGTCCGATCACAGCGTCGGGGGCAGGCCCAGCCATGGTTTGCCGGCGGCGTCGAATCCGGTGAGTTCGGCGATCTCGCCGTCGACGATGCGCAGGACCGCGATGGCGAACAAACGGTATTCCGGGTCGTCGGGGGTGCGGAGATACAGGGCGGCGGCAGGCATGCGGTTGACCGTCGTGGCGACGCCGCGCCAGTCGTCGTGGCCGCGCCGGAAGAGCCCACCGGAGACCCAGCCGTCCACCGCGTCCTTGGCCGTGACGGTCACGGTGCCCGGGTCGGGCAGCATCGCGAAGCGCAGGTCGTCGCGCAGCAGGGCCGTCAGCCCGTCGAGGTCGTTGCGCTCATGGGCGTTCATATACGACTTCACCACGCCGCGCTCGTCATCCGACAGCTCGTGTGTGGTGGGGCTCCGCCAGTCGAGGCGGCGGCCGGGCAGCTGCTCGCGCATCGTCACGCGCGCCCGCTGCAGTGCGCTGGTCGCCGAGGCGACGGTCAGCTCGAGGGCGTCGGCGGCCTTCGACGCCGGCCACCCGAGGACGTCGCGCATGATGAACACCGCCCGCTGCCGCGGCGGCAGGTGCTGGACGGCGACGATCAACGCCAGCTCGATCGTCTCCCGCGCCACCACCGATTCCTGCGGGTCCTCCGGGAGCATCCGGTCCGGGTAGGGCTGCAGGTAGTGCACTTGCGAGCCCGCGCCCGGCAGCTCGGCGGGGACGGGTGTCCGGTCGTCGCGTCTGTCCAGGAAGTCGAGGCAGGCGTTCGTCGCGATCCGGTACAGCCAGGTCCGCAGCGCGGCGTGGCCCTTGAACGACTCCCGTTTGTGCCACGCCCGCAGGAACGTCTCCTGCGTCATGTCCTGGGCGTCCTCGTAGTTCGCGAGCATCCGGTAGCAGTGCACCTGCAGCTCACGCCGGTAGCGCTCCGTGACGAGCGCGAAGTGCGCCGCGTCGTTCGAGCGGGCCGCCGCGATGAACGCGGCCTCGTCGTCGCCCGGCAATTTGGCGTCGGTCATGGTCGTCGATCCTTCCGCTGGTGGCGAGGGGCTACCAGAACTGACGACGTGGCGGAGGATTTCTGAGCGGTGAAGCCGCTGACACCGGACCGCCGCAACTCACGCGCCTGCGCCGGCTCGCCCGCCGATACACCCGCGCGACCAACCGCTAGCGGGGCAGGCGCAGTCCTGCGATGAGGATCCCGGCCAGCCGGCGCGCGTCGTAGCGGGGATCACTGTCCGCGCCGATGCAGAGGTTCCCGACGCCGCGCATGAGTTCGATGGCCTCGATGTCGGAGCGGATCTCGCCGGCGGCGGCCGCGGCGTCGAGCAACCCGGCGCACACGGGCACGAGCCGGTCGAGGAAGTAGGCGTGCAGCGTCTCGAAGCCCGCGCTGTCGGAGCGCAGCACGGCGGCCAGGCCGTGCTTGGTGACCAGGAAGTCGACGAAGAGGTCGATCCATCGCCCGAGCGCGGCGTACGGGGTCTCGGCGGCCGTCAGCAGGGCGGGCCCGGCCTCGGCGCACGCCTCGACCTGGTGCCGGTAGACGGCGATGATGAGGTCCGCCCGCGTCGGGAAGTGGCGGTAGATCGTGGCCGTCCCCACGCCGGCCTTGGCCGCGATGTCACGTACCGGGGCATCCACGCCCGAGGTCACGAAGACCGCGGCGGCCGCGTCGAGCAGGGCCTTCTCGTTGCGCCGGGCGTCCGCACGCCTGGGCCGGGCCGCAGGCGCCGCGCCCGGGTCGTTGCCGTTCATCGTCGTTCCCTCCGCCGCCGGGCTTGCTAAACGGGACACTGTTCCGTATCGTCAAACGGGACATCGTCCCGCTTGTTCATCCTGCCAGATCAGCGGCCCGGTCACCAAGAGCACGCCGCCATGCTCCGGTCGCGATACGCCGTGCGTGCCCACCTTCTCCCCATGTCGGCGCCGAAAGGACCAAAAAACTCCGATGCCTACCACCTCCCAACCTCGTTTCGGGATCATGACCGCTCCGCAGCAGGTCGGCTACCACGACGTCCTGCGGGTCTGGCGCGAGGCCGACACGATCCCCGAGATCGAGCACGCGTGGCTGTTCGATCACCTCATGCCGATCGGCGGCGACCCGGACGGGCCCGCCTACGAAGGCTGGACGCTGCTGTCGGCGCTCGCCGCGCAGACCCGCCGGCTGCGCCTCGGCGTGCTCGTGACCAGCAACCGCTTCCGGCCGCCGGCGATGCTGGCCAAGATCGCCGCGACCGTCGACGCGGTCTCCGGCGGGCGGCTCGACTTCGGCATCGGCGCCGGTTCGCGGCCGAGCCACCCTCTGGCCCGCCGCGAGTACGACGCGCACGGCCTGCCCTTCCATGACGCCGCCCACGCCGTGGAGAGCCTCGCCGAGGCGTGCGCGGTCATCCGGCGGTTGTGGACCGAGACCGAACCGTTCGACTTCCACGGCGCCCACGTCCGGCTCAGCGGGGCGTTCTGCAACCCCAAGCCCGTCCAGCGCCCCCACCCGCCGATCCTCATCGGCGGGCGGTCGAGCCCGACGCTGCGCGTGGTCGCCGAGCACGCCGACATCTGGAACATCCCCGGCGGCGGCGACATCCACGACGTCGCCGGTCGCAGCGCCCTGCTGGACCGCTACTGCGCGGAGATCGGCCGCGACCCCGCCTCCATCACCCGCTCGATCCATCTGCCCGTCTCCTACGACCGGCCCGCCGCGACCCGGGACGCGATCGGCGAGGCGCTCGACGCCGGATTCCGGCACATCGTCCTCGGACTGCCGGCGCCCTATCCCACCGGCGTCGCGCGGTGGGTCGCCGACGAACTCATCCCCGCGAACAGCTGAAGGACAATCCTGTGAACGAATCGCTCATGACCATCGGCGCGCCCACCCCGGTCGTCTCGGTGAAGCCGGTGGCGCTGCCGGCCCCCGGCCGTGGCCAGGACCTGCACGTACGGGTGTCCGCCCCCACGACCGGGCACGACCTGCCGGTCGTCGTCTTCTCGCACGGCTTCGGCGAGTCGCTCGACGGTTACGCCCCCCTGGCCGACTTCTGGACCGCGCACGGCTTCGCGGTGATCCAGCCCACCCACCTCGACTCCAGGACGCTGGACCTTCCCCCCGACGATCCCCGTACGCCGCTCATCTGGCGGTCGCGGGTCGAGGACCTCAAGCGCGTCCTCGACCGGCTCGACCTTCTGGAAGACGCCGTCCCCGGCCTCGCCGGGCGGCTCGACCACGGCCGCATCGCCGTCGCCGGGCACTCCTGGGGCGCGCAGACGGCGAGCATGCTGCTGGGCGCGCGGGTCCTCGACGCCGAGGGCGTGCCGGGAGAGGACCTGTCCGACCCTCGCGTCACGGCCGGGGTGCTGCTCGCCGTACCCGGCAGGGGCGGAGCGGACCTGACGCCGTTCGCCGCCGAGCACTTCCCGTTCATGAACCCGGGCTTCGCGGAGATGACCACCCCGGCTCTCGTGGTCGCGGGCGACAAGGACCAGTCCCTGCTGTCGGTACGCGGACCGGACTGGTTCACCGACGCCTACCACATGAGCCCGGCCGGCAAGAGCCTGCTCACCCTGTTCGGAGCCGAACACTCGCTCGGCGGGATCTCCGGATACGCCGTCACGGAGACGACGGACGAGAGCCCCGAACGCGTCGCCCTGCTGCGGACGGTCACCTGGGCCTACCTCCGCCACGCCCTCGGCATCGAGGACTCCGCGTGGTCGGCGGCGCGCACGGCCCTGGCCGACGGCGCCCATCAGCTGGGCCGGCTCGAATCCCGGTGAGCCCCGGCCGACGCGCCCGCGGCCCCTCCGTCCCGAGCGGCCGTCGTGCCTACTGACGGCCCGTAAGCATCGCGAGCGCCTGCGACCGCTGGGCGACCAGATCGGCGTAGGTGCCGTCGCGCTCGGCCCACCGGTGCATCAGCACGCCCTCGACGAGGATCTCGTGCGGGGTGGGCGTGATCTGGAGCAGGTCCATCACCTCGGTGACGAACGCGGTCAGATCGAGCGCGCGGGGGTTGCGCCGAACCTGCTCCGGCGTGGTGGCGACCGCCGGGGGGACGAGCTCGGCCACCTCGATGCCCGTGCCGTCCAGTTGCGCGCGCAACGCCTCGGAGTAGGCGTGCACGCCGGCCTTTGAAGCCGCGTAGGTCGGCATGACCGGGAACGGCAGGAACCCGATACCGGAGGTGACGGTGATGATGGTGCCCGCGCCGCGCCCGACCAGGCGCGGGGTGAACGCGTCGATGACGCGGATGGTGCCGAGGAGGTTGGTGTCGATCATCTGCTGCGCGGCAGCGAAGTGCGCGGGATCGCGCAGGTCCTCGGGTATCCCGATGCCGGACATTGTCACGATCGTGTCGAGGCCCGGGTGGCCACGGAGGATCGAGTCGCGGGCATGATCGACGCTGTCCTGGTCGGTCACGTCGATGGGGACGGCGCCGAACCCCTCGGCTCGGAGCCGGTCGAGCACGTCGGCTCGCCGGCCGCCGGCGATCACGGAGCTGCCGGCTGCGGCGAAGCGGCGAGCGAGCTCGAGACCGATTCCCGAGGTGGCGCCGGTGATGAAGACGGTGCGATCGGTGATGTCCATGAAGTACTCCTGCTCGGAATGCGCCGGTCGGCGACAGGCCGGTGGGCGCGGTCGGGGACGTTCGGGGTCGCGGTTCCCGCCGGCCGCGCGTCACGGGACGACAGGCCGCGCGTCGCCGCTTCCGGCTCCTCCGCCGCGCGGCGACGCTGTCAGTGTCGGTCCGCTCTCCTGCCGGAGGCAGTGCCCCCGCCTTCCGGGGTCCTGTCAGGGCCCTCCTCGGCCGCAAGGGCCGAAAATACGATGGCGAATACAGGAATACCTCCTCGGCCTGGCCGCCGCGCGTCCCGGGCCCCGGCGGCGCAGGAAGCCCGAGCGTGTCCCCGCACGGTTGCACCAGCTCCTGGCGAGCGTGCAGGTTCCCGCCTTCGTGGAGGGCCGCGCGTTCGACGTGCTCGCGTCCAACCGGCTCGCGGTCGCCTTCTCTCCGCGTCTCCGGCCCGGGTACAACCGTCTGCGGTCCCTGCTGCTGGATCCCGAGGAGCAGGCGTTCCAGCAGAACTGGACGCGCGCCGCGGAAGGCTTCATCGCCGCCTTCAGGAAGTCCGCCGGGTACGACGTCGACGATCCCCGGTTCGTGGACCTGGTGGGCGAGCTCGCCCTGTCGAGTGAGCGATTCCGTACCCTCTGGGCGCGCCACGACATCCGCGACATCGAGGGCGGCACCACCACCGTGAACCATCCCGTCGTCGGCGAGCTGCGCCTGCACCGGGACAAGCTCCCCGTGGACGACCTGATCCTGGTCCTCTACTACGCCGATCAGGGCAGCGAAAGCGATGAGAAACTCCGCCTCCTCGCCTCCGTTTCCCAGGGAACGGCGACATCCCTTTAACTTGCCTTGGCTAAGTTAGCATGTTAAATTATGGGCATGGAGCGAAACCTGAGCCTCAACCTGCATGTGCTCACCGCCCGGCTGGACCGCGCCGCCGACCGGCTCCTCCGGGCGGAGCACGACATCTCCTACAGCCGCTTTCTGGCGCTGACCCTGGTGGGCGAACTGGGGGCCTCGACGCAGCGGACCCTCGCCGACTATCTCGGCGTGACCGAGCCGTCGGTCAGCCGCATGACGTCCGTCCTCGCCGCCGACGGCCTCCTCGACGTCCAGCCCGATCCCGGCGGGGGGAACCGCCGGCGGCTCAGCCTCACCGACGAGGGGAAGCGGCTGGTGGCCTCCATCCGGCAGGAGTTCGAGGACCGGCTGGCTGCGGTCGTCGCGGAGAGCGGCGTGCCGTACGCCGAGTACGCCGGGCACACCGCGCGGCTGCTGGCGACGTTCGACCGGCTGGAGCGGGAGGCGGGCAAGTGAGCCGCGACATCGACACCACACCCTTACGCCGGCACACGGCCGTCTCGGCCGACGGCACGCCGATCGCCTACCGGACGCTCGGCGCGGGCCCCGGCCTCATCCTGGTCGGCGGCAATCTCAAGACCTCCGAGGACTACCTGCCGCTGGCCTCCTCGCTGGCGAGCTCCTTCACGGTGCACGTCGTCGACCGGCGCGGACGCGGCGACAGCGGCCCCCAGGGACCCGGCTACTCCCTGGCCAGGGAAGTGGAGGACCTGCGGGCCGTCCAGGAGGCGACCGGGGCACGCCTCGCCTTCGGGCACAGCTACGGCGGGCTCGTCATCCTCGAGACCGCGCGGTCGTTCCCGCTGTTCGACCGCATCGCGGTCTACGAGCCCGGGGTGCCGTGCGCGCCCGTCCCCACCGCCTGGATGGCGCCGTTCCGGGAACGGCTGGCCGCGGGCGACGACTACGGGGCGTTCATCCACTTCATCCAGGGGTCGGGCGGCGCACCGGACTTCATGGCCAAGCTGCCGCACTGGTATCTGCGCATGGTCTTCCGCATCGCCTTCCGCGGAGCGGCCTGGCAGCGGATGCGGCCCCTGCTGGGCGCCTGCCTGGCCGAACACGAGCAGCTCGCCGCGCAGTACGGCCGGCTCCCCGAGTTCGCGGACGTCACCGCCCCGGTGCTGATCCTGGTGGGCGGCCGCAGCAAGCCCGCACATCGGGAGGAGTTCGCCATGCTGGCCGGCACCCTTCCCAGCGGCGTGCTGCGCACCGTCGACGGCCTCGATCACATGGGTCCCTCGGAACGCAAAGCCGCCCCCGCCGTGGCCGAACGGGCTCTGCCCTTCCTCCTGTGACGATCCGGGCGACCGCCGCGGCTCCGCCGGAAGGAGGGCGTGGCCTGGGCCGTCTCCGGGCCGCGGGGGCGGCGGGACGCTAACCTGGTGCGGGTCACGGAAAGGGGACGACCGGAATGGTGCTGGAGGGGACGGCCCGGGCGCTGCTGCGCAGGCTGGCGGTCGAGCAGGCGGAGGCGCGGGTGCCGTCGCTGGTGGCGGCGATCGTGCGGGGCGGCGAGATCGCCTGGTTCGGGGCGCGCGGCCGGGTGGACGGCGAACCGCCCACCCGCGACACCCAGTACCGCATCGGGTCCATCACCAAGACCCTCGTGGCGACCGTCGTCATGCGGCTGCGCGACGAGGGCAGGCTCGACCTGCTGGACCCCCTGGACAAGCACGTGCCCGGCACTCCGCTGGGCGACGTCACGGTCGCCCAGCTGCTGTCCCACAGCGGCGGGCTGACCGCGGAGTCGCCCGGCCAGTGGTGGGAGCGCACCCCGGGCGTGCCGGTGGGCGACCTGGTCGCCGCGCTCGGCCCCGAGACCGCCCGGCACCGGCCCGGCCGCCGCTACCACTACTCCAACCTCGGATTCGCCCTGCTCGGCGAACTGGTCGCGCGCAAGCGGTCGGCGCCGTGGGACGAGGCCGTACGCGAGGAGGTCCTCGAGCCGCTCGGCATGCGCGACACCACCCCGCGCCCCCGGGCGCCGCACGCCACCGGGTACGCCGTGCACCCCTGGGCCGACGCGCTGCTGCCCGAGCCCGAGAACGACCACGGCGCCATGGCCCCCGCGGGGCAGCTGTGGACCACCACCGCCGACCTGGCCCGATGGGCGGCCTTCATCGGCGGCGACACCGGCGACGTGCTGCGCCCGGCCACGGTCGCCGAGATGCGCGAGCCGGCCGTCGTCGAGGACGGCGACCTCTGGGTGCGCGGCTACGGGCTGGGCCTGCAGCTCGCCCGGCACGTCGGACCCGGCGGCCCGCGCCGGCTGGCCGGCCACAGCGGGTCGATGCCCGGCTTCCTCGCCAGTGTGTGGGCCGATCCCGCCGACGGCGTGGCCGTGCTGTGGATGGCCAACAGCACCTCGGGCATGCGCAACCTCGACACCGCCCTGCTGGACATCCTGGCCGAGCACGAGCCGCCGCTGCCGGCCGAATGGTCGCCCTCCCCGGTGGACGAGGACCTGCTGGAGCTGACCGGGCCGTGGTACTGGGGCCCCACGCCGTACGTGGTGCGGGTCCTGCCGCACCGGGGCCTGTCGCTGACCCCGGTGAGCGGGCAGGGCCGGGCCTCCCGGTTCGTCCCCCAGGCCGACGGCACCTGGCTCGGGCTCGACGGCTACTACGCCGGGGAGACCCTGCGGGTGGTCCGCTCCCCCGGCGGGGTGACCCACCTGGACCTCAACACGTTCGTCTTCACGCGTGAGCCGTACGACCCGGCGGCCCCGGTGCCGGGCGGCGTCGACCCGGCCGGCTGGCAGTGACCGGCCGGGTGACCGGTCACCCGGCCGGTCAGGTGGTGGCCAGCGCGACCGTCGGCGACAGGCGGGCCGCGCGCATCGCCGGATAGAGGCCGGCGAGGGTGCCGATGACGAGCGTGGCGCCGATGGCGCCCGCGAACGCCCAGGCCGGGACCACCGGCGGCCAGTCGCGTGACAGCGCGTAGCCGGCGGTGGCCAGGCCGCCCAGCACCGCCCCCACGATCCCGCCGAGCGCCGACAGCAGCAGCGACTCCGCGAGGAACTGCAGGCGCACCTGCCCCCGGGTGGCGCCCAGCGAGCGGCGCAGGCCGATCTCCTTGCGCCGCTCCAGCACCGAGATCACCATCGTGTTGGCCACGCCGACCCCGCCGACCAGCAGTGCGACCGCGCCGAGGCCGAGCAGCAGGTTGGTGAACGCGCTGGCTGCCGCCGCCCGGGCCGCCAGCGCGTCGGAAGGCCTGCTGACCGTGACCTCCTCCGGGTTCTCCGGGTTGACCGTGCGCGGCAGCACGGCACGTACGGCCTCCACCGACTCCTCGGTGGACCGCTCGTAGACGGTCGTCGGGTGACCGTCGAAGCCCAGGTACTTCTCCGCGGCCGGGAACCCGACGAGCGCCGAGCGCTCGATCTCCGGGGCGAGCGGCATCGGGCCGAGGACGCCGACGACGGTGAACCACCGTTCGCCCATCCAGACCTGTACGCCGGTCCTGGAGATGCCGAGCCGCTGCGCGGCTTTGGCGCCCAGCACGACGGCGGGCCGCGCCTCGGTGGCGGCGTTCAGCCAGGCGCCCTTGACCACCTGGCCCTCCAGGGTGGTGAGCAGGTCGGCGGTCGCGGCCTGGACGGCGATGCCGCCCGTCACGGCCTCGGGGATGCGGTCGGTGCGCCGGATCGTGGTGTCGACCGCTCCGGTGGCCGAGGCCGTGCGGACCGGTCCGATGCGCCGGACCATGCCGAGCGCCTCCTTCGGCAGCTTGGCCTCCTCGCCGAACATCGTCTGCCCCGGCGAGACGGTGAGCATGTTGGTGCCGAGCCGGTCGAGCTCGCGCAGCAACTGCTCGCGCGAGGAGGCCGAGATGCCCAGAACCGCGATCATCGTGGCGATGCCGATGGCGATGCCGAGCGCGGACAGGACCACACGGGCGGGGCGGGTGCGCAGCCCGGCCGCGCCGGTTCGCAGGACGTCGGACGGCCCGAGCCTGGCGGGGGTCAGCCGGTCGCCGGTCATCGCACCCCTCCCCTGGTCTCCTGCGCGACGCCGCGCCCGGCGTCGGCGCGGCACTCGGCGTCGGAGTGGTGTTCGGGGGCGGACGCGCCGCCCGGCCGCCCCGGCCCGGGTTCATCCGCCCGCGCCTTGGGATTGGGACCGGGAGGGCGGCGTCCGATGCCCGCCCCGGCGTCGGCGACGACCCGGCCGTCGCGTACGCGCACCTGCCGGGGGCACCACTCGGCGATCTCGGGGTCGTGGGTGATGACCGCGATCGTGGTGCCGGAGGCGTGCAGGTCGCGCAGGACCCCCAGCACCTCGGCGCCGGCCGCCGAGTCCAGGTTGCCGGTCGGTTCGTCGGCCAGCAGCAGCGGCGGGTCGCCCGCCACCGCGCGGGCCACCGCGACCCGCTGTTGTTCGCCGCCGGACAACTGGTTGGGGCGGTGGCCCAGCCGGTGGCCGAGGCCCACCCGCTCCAGCGCGGCGGCCGCGCGTTCCCGCCGCGCCCGCAGCGGCGTGCCGGTGTAGAGCAGGCCGTCGGCGACGTTGTCCAGCGCGCTCACCCCGGGCGCGAGGTGGAACTGCTGAAAGACGAAGCCGAGGTGGCGGGCGCGCAGCGCGGACAGCTCGCGGTCGGAAAGCCCGGCCACGTCGTGCCCGGCGATCCGCACGGTGCCGGTGGTGGGCCGGTCCAGGGTCCCGATCAGGTGCAGCAGGGTCGACTTTCCGGAGCCGGACGGCCCGGCGATGGCGACCAGTTCGCCGCGTTCGACCAGCAGGTCCACCCCGCGCAGGGCCCGCACGCCGCCGTACACCTTGGTCACCTCGCGCAGCTCCACCACGTACGGCTGCTCGGACTGCGGGATGCTCATGTGGCGGGCACCCCGACCTTCATGCCCTCGGCGAGCCCCGCGCCGGTGATCTCGGCCATGCCGCTGCCGAAGGCGCCGAGCTCCACCGGGACCAGGCGGGTGGCGCCGCCCTCGACCACCTCGACACCGAAGCCGCCCTCCCGCAGGGCCAGCAGCGCCTCCACCGGCACGGCCAGCACGTTCTCTCGCCGTTCGCTGACCAGTTCCACCTCGACCGGGGCCTTGTCGAGCCGGGTCTTCGGGGCCTTGCTCAACGTGATGTCGACGTCGATGGTGCTGCTCTCGTCCTGTCCCTGACCGGACGCGGCCGCCTTGGCCACCGTGCCGACCGAGGTGATCTTCCCGGTGACCCTTTCGCCGCCGGGCAGCTCCACGGTGACCTTGGCGCCCTTCCTGGCCAGCGTCTGGTCGTCGGTGGACAGGTCCACGTGCACCAGCCGCCGTACGCCCGACACGGTGAGGGCCGGACGTCCGGGGGTGGTCCTGTCGCCGACCTCGACCTTGGCGTCGGTCACCCGGGCGGCGGCGGGCAGGAAGACCACCTGGGAGGCGTCCACCTGCCCGGTCTCGGGCAGCCCGACGTCATCCTGCCACTGTTCGACGGCCAGGCGGGTGGCGTAGCTGAAGTAGTCGTCGACGGTCAGATCGTCGCCGTAGCCGAGGACCTTGAGGTTGCGTTCGAGCTGCTCGACGTCCGGACCGTCGTCGACGCCCTGCCGCAGCGTCCGGTACATCGGCAGCGAGCCGTACATGAGGACGACCGGCCTGCGGTCGACCCTGAGCAGCGAACGGCCGCGCCGGATGACGGCGCCCTCGGCGGGCACCCACGTCACGGTGCCGGAGGCGTCGCTGCTCACCTGCCGCTCCCCCGAGTAGGTCAGCGCCCCCTCCACGGTCTTGGTGTCGACCAGGTCCTGGCGGGTGATCGACGCGGTGGCGGGCACCGGGGGCGCGGAAGGCCCGGCCGCGCCGGCGCCGTCGCCACCGGACAGGACGACGGCGGTTCCCGCGGCGGCCAGGGCGAGGACGCCGGCGCCCGCGATCACCAGGCCCTTCCTCACGGCTTCCTCCCGGGTGCGAACTCCTCGCAGGCCTTCTGCGCCTCGTCCATCGCCTTCTGCTGGCCCGGCTTCATCTTGACCTGGATCCCCTGGCCAGGGGCCGGATCGGGCATGTCGATGCCGTGCTCGCGCATGCACTGGGCGAACTTGACCATCCGGTCGCGCATCTCGGGATCGTCGCCGCCGAGCTTGTCGCCGACCGCGTCCTTCATGAAGTGCTCGCAGGCCTGCATGGCCTTCTGCGTCTTGGCCTCGTCCCCCTTCTTGCCGATGATGCGGACGCGGCCGTCGGGGTCGGGGTCGGGCATGTCCACGCCGTGTTCGCGCATGCACTGGGCGAACTTCAGCTGGGCCTCCTGCCGGTCGGCCGGACCCGGCGCGGACGGCTTCGCCGTCGCTGTGGAGGCGGCGCCGCCGGCGCTGGCGATCCCGTCGTCCGCGGGGGCCGCGCCGCAGGCGGCCAGTGCCAGTGCCAGCGCCGGCGCGAGCCCGAGGGCCGCTGCCAGGGCACGCGGCGTTCGTATGCGCATGAGTCGCTCCTCCCTTCCCGGGACCTTCGCCCGGGACGCGGCCCAACTCCAGCGGAGGCGGTGCTAAACGCGGATAAGCGAGATCGGCGGGTCCGGGCTTATCCACGGCTAACACCTCCTGCGTCACTCTCGTAGCCGAGCGGGAGGTTGGGATGCGGGTGCTCGTGGTCGAGGACGAGGAACAGCTGGCCGACGCCGTCGCCCGGGGGCTGCGGCTGCACGCGATCGCCGTGGACGTGGCCTACGACGGCCGGGAGGCGCTGGAGCTGACCTCCTACGTCGACTACGACGTGGTCGTGCTGGACCGCGACCTGCCCGACGTGCACGGGGACGAGGTCTGCCGGGAGCTGATCGGCGCGGGCGGGGCGAGCCGCATCCTCATGCTGACCGCGGCCGGGCGGGTCAGGGACCGGGTCGGGGGCCTGTCTCTGGGCGCCGACGACTACCTGGTCAAGCCGTTCGCGTTCGCCGAACTGGTGGCCCGGATCCGGGCGCTGGCCCGGCGCTCGTCCCGTGCGGCGCCGCCCGTGCTGGAGCGGGCCGGGATCCGGCTCGACCCCGCCCGCCGTACGGTCGTGCGGGACGGGCGTCAGGTGGCGCTGGGCCGCAGGGAGTTCGACGTGCTGCACGAGCTCATGCGGGCGGGCGGCGACCTGGTCACCTCGGCACGGCTGCGCGCGAACGTGTGGGACGAGCACTCCGAGGCCGGGACGGGCGTGCTGCGCGTCACGATCACCTCGCTGCGCCGCAAGCTGGGCGGCCCTGCTGTGATCGAGAACGTGCCGGGCCGGGGGTACCGGCTGTGACCCGTGCCCTGTTCTTCTGGGGCAGGCTGGGCCTGCGCATGCGGCTCGCCCTGCTGTACGGCGGGCTGTTCTTCGTGGCGGGGTCGGTGCTGCTGTGGTTCACCCACCTGCTGACGGCCCGCGCGCTCAACCAGCGGTTCGTGGTGGCGGTGGCGTCGAAGGTCACCGGCGGGGGCGCCCCCGGCGCCGTCCCGGGGGGCACGC
Organism: Microbispora sp. ZYX-F-249; assembly: GCF_039649665.1. Lineage (NCBI taxonomy): Bacteria > Bacillati > Actinomycetota > Actinomycetes > Streptosporangiales > Streptosporangiaceae > Microbispora > Microbispora maris. The sequence continues at coordinate 181,641 of NZ_JBDJAW010000012.1, forward strand.
TGCCCGGCGCCGACATGCTCGCGCAGCGGGTGCGCACCGATGTCGAGCAGGGGGCGGCCGGCGTGCTGAGCGACGTCCTCGGGTCGTCGATGATCGTCATGGTCCTTGTCGGGGCCGTCGCGGTGCTGCTGGGATACCTGGTGGCCGATCGCGCGCTGCGCCCGCTCGAGCGGGTGACCGAGACCGCGCAGCGGCTGTCGGAGAGCACGCTGCACGAGCGGATCGCGCTGAGCGGCCCCCAGGACGAGGTCAAACGGCTCGCCGACACCTTCGACGCGATGCTCGACCGGCTGCACCGGGTGTTCGACGCCCAGCGCCGGTTCATCGCCAACGCCTCCCACGAGCTGCGCACCCCGCTCGCGGTCAACCGTACGGTGCTGGAGGTGTCGCTGGAGGAGCCGGCGGCGTCGGAGGACCTCAAGGCGCTGGCCCGGGCGCTGCTCGGCGCCAACGCCAGGCATGAGCGGCTGATCGAGGGCCTGCTCATGCTGGCCCAGTCGGAGCAGGAGCTCACCGCCCGCCGCCCGGTCGACCTGGGGCAGGTCGTCCGTACGGCCATGGAGCAGATCGACCTGCAGCCGCGCCGCGGGAAGGTGGTCGTCCACGAGGACCTGCGCCGGGCGGTCGCGCACGGCGACCCGCTCCTCCTGGAGCGCTGCCTGGTCAACCTGCTGGAGAACGCGATCAAGTACAACGTACGGGACGGGGAGGTCTGGGTCCGGCTGCGGGAGGACGAGACCGGGGTGAGCGTGACGGTGGAGAACACCGGGCCCCTGGTCCCGCCGTACGAGGTGGACGACCTGTTCGAGCCGTTCCGCCGGCTCGGCGGCGACCGCGTCCGCTCCGCCCGGGGGGCGGGGCTGGGCCTGTCGATCGTCCGGGCCATCGCGGTGGCGCACGGCGGCACGGCGGAGGCGCTCGCCCGGCCGGCGGGCGGCCTGGCGGTGACCGTACGCCTGCCCGGGCCGGGCCAGGGGTGATCACATCCTGGGTGCCGTACCCACCGTCGCCCGGTCTCTCCCTACTCGCGAGTAAAATCCGAGTTGTTCTAACTTGACCGGTTTGACCTGGTCTATTACCTTTTAGGCAGCTCAGGGCGCACTTGCTCATTCAATGGTCAAGAAGCCCTCCTCAGACCGACGCGGCCGGCCGATCCCGGCTTGCCGCCCGGCCGCCGAGTCCGCGTCCGCGCGGAGCCGGGGACCCACCTCTCCTGGGGTGAATCGGCATGCCTGCCGTAGGGCGCCTTCCAGCCCGAACCCGTCAGCTAACCCGGTAGGCGGCATGGAAGTAAGGGAGTCCGCCCCACCATGCACGTCCTCAACACCTGTATCCGCGCTGCCCTCGCGAGCACCGCTCTCGCCTCGGCCGTGCTGGTCGCGGCACCGGCCGCGCACGCCGACAACCCTGCCAGCGGCAAGGGCCCGGCGGCCACGCAGTCCATGGCCGAGATCGCCAAGACCCTGCCCAAGGTCAGCGCCGCCGACGTGCTGAGCCTGGCCAAGAGCCAGGTCGGGATCAGCGAGAACGCCTACGGCGGCGGGACGAAGTTCCAGCAGTGGTACATGTCCACGGCCCGTGCCCGGGAGACCCTCGCCCGCGACGGCGGCACCCTGAAGGCTTACCTGAACGCGCCCTGGTGTGACATGTTCGTCTCCTGGGTCGGCCACCAGCTCGGCATCGGGCCGGTCATGGGCTCCGACGCCTACACCGTCGAGCACGCCCACTGGTTCGCCGACCACGGCCGCTGGGGCCGCACGCCCAAGCCGGGCGCGGTGGTGTTCTTCAACTGGAACGGCAGCGAGGACATCGACGACATCGTGCACGTCGGCCTCGTCGTCAAGGACAACGGCGACGGCACCATCCGGACCATCGAGGGCAACACCGGCAACGGCGCCGTCGAGGCCCGCACCCGTCCCACCTGGCAGGTGGTGGGGTACGGCTACCCGATGTACCCGGGCGAAGCCGCCACCGCGGCTGCTGCCGCCTCCTGACGGCTGACGCCCCGACCTGCGAAGCGCGCCGGTGACCCCGGCGCGCTTCGACATATCGGCGCTTGGACGCCCCCGGGCACTCGCCCGTGGCCCCGGTCAGGCGCCGACGTAGGCCGCGAGGTGCTCGCCGGTGAGCGTGGAGCGGGCGGCGACGAGGTCGGCCGGGGTGCCCTCGAAGACGATCCGGCCACCGTCGTGACCCGCGCCGGGGCCGAGGTCGATGATCCAGTCGGCGTGCGCCATCACCGCCTGGTGGTGCTCGATGACGATGACCGACTTGCCGGCGTCGACCAGGCGGTCCAGCAGCGCGAGCAACTGCTCGACGTCGGCGAGGTGAAGGCCGGCGGTCGGCTCGTCGAGGACGTAGATCCCGCCCTTGTCGGCCATGTGGGTGGCCAGCTTGAGCCGCTGCCGCTCGCCGCCGGACAGCGTGGTCAGCGGCTGGCCGAGGGTGATGTAGCCGAGCCCGACGTCGGCGAGCCGGTCGAGGATGGCACGCGCGGCCGGTGTGCGCGCCTCGCCGGCGCCGAAGAACTCCTGGGCCTCGGTCACCGGCATCGCGAGCACCTCGCTGATGTCGCGCCCGCCGAGGCGGTGCTCCAGCACCGATGCCTGGAACCGCTTCCCCTCGCACTCCTCGCAGGTGGTGGAGACGCCGGCCATCATCGCGAGGTCGGTGTAGACGACGCCGGCGCCGTTGCAGGTGGGGCAGGCGCCCTCGGAGTTGGCGCTGAACAGCGCCGGCTTCACGCCGTTGGCCTTCGCGAACGCCTTGCGGATCGGGTCGAGCAGCCCGGTGTACGTCGCCGGGTTGCTGCGCCGCGAGCCGCGGATCCCGCCCTGGTCGACCGATACCACCCCCGCGCCGGCGGGGACCGACCCGTGGATGAGCGAGCTCTTGCCCGACCCGGCGACTCCGGTGACGACGACGAGCACGCCGAGCGGGATGTCGACGTCGACGTCGCGCAGGTTGTTGGCCGTCGCGCCGCGGATCTGCAGCGTGCCGCCGGGCTTGCGCACCGTCTTCTTCAGGGCGGCCCGATCGTCGAAGTGGCGCCCGGTGACGGTGCCACTGGTCCGCAGGCCCTCGACGGTCCCCTCGAAGCAGACGGTGCCGCCCGCCGTACCTGCGCCGGGGCCGAGGTCGACGACGTGGTCGGCGATGGCGATCATCTCCGGCTTGTGCTCCACGACCAGCACCGTGTTGCCCTTGTCCCGCAGCCGGAGCAGCAGGTCGTTCATCCGCTGGATGTCATGGGGGTGCAGGCCCGTCGTGGGCTCGTCGAAGACGTAGGTGACGTCGGTCAGCGATGAGCCGAGGTGGCGGATCATCTTGACGCGCTGCGCCTCGCCGCCCGACAGCGTGCCCGACGCCCGGTCGAGCGACAGATAGCCCAGCCCGATCTCCACGAACGAGTCGAGGAGCTGCCGCAACGTGGACAGCAGCGGCGCGACCGACGGCTCGTCGAGGCCGCGGACCCAGACGGCCAGGTCGCTGATCTGCATCGCGCAGGCGTCGGCGATGCTGATCCCCTTGATCTTGGACGACCGGGCGCCCTCGTTGAGCCGGGTGCCGCCGCACTCGGGGCAGGTCATGAACGCGACCGCCCGCTCCACGAACGCCCGGACGTGCGGCTGCAACGCCTCCTTGTCCTTGGACAGCATCGACTTCTGGATCCGCGGGATCAGGCCCTCGTAGGTGAGGTTGATGTTGTCAACCTTGATCTTGGTCGGCTCCTTGTGGAGCAGGTCGTGGAGCTCCTGCTTGGTGAACTCGCGGATCGGCTTGTCCGGGTCGAAGAAACCGGAGCCGCTGAAGATGCGGCCGTACCAGCCGTCGACGCTGTAGCCGGGGATCGTCAGGGCGCCCTCGTTGAGCGACTTGGAGTCGTCGTAGAGCTGGGACAGGTCGATGTCGGAGGTCCGGCCCATGCCCTCGCAGCGGGGGCACATGCCGCCGGTGATCTTGAACTCCCGCCGCTCCTTCACGGTCTTGCCGCCGCGCTCGAGTTTGACCGCGCCCGCTCCGCTGATCGAGGCGACGTTGAAGGAGAACGCCTGGGGCGAGCCGATGTGCGGCCGGCCGAGCCGGCTGAACAGGATGCGCAGCATCGCGTTGGCGTCGGTGACGGTGCCGACGGTCGAGCGGGGGTTGGGGCCCATCCGCTCCTGGTCGACGACGATCGCGGTCGTCAGCCCGTCGAGCACGTCGACCTCGGGACGCGACAGCGTCGGCATGAAGCCCTGCACGAACGCGGAGTAGGTCTCGTTGATCAGCCGCTGCGATTCGGCGGCGATCGTGGCGAACACCAGCGAGCTCTTGCCCGAGCCCGAGACACCGGTGAACACCGTCAGCCGGCGCTTCGGGATCTCGATGCTGACGTCCTTGAGGTTGTTCTCGCGCGCGCCGTACACGCGAATCAGGTCGTGGGTGTCGGCGACGTGCAGTTCAGGGGACTGCGCGTCCGTCCTCGTGGCCATGCTTATCGTGTTCTCCATGTGTTCAGGCGGGGCCGCCTTCGCGGTCTCCGCCGGCGTCGCCGGACTCGATCCAGCCAGCTTCGGGCGGCACGTCTGGTTCTCTTCGCCGGCGCGGGCAGCCGCGGAACCCGCGGTGCGGCGTGGCCGGGTTCAGCGCGATTCGCTGATGCGGATCATGTTGCCGGCGGGATCGCGGAAGGCGCAGTCACGGACCCCGTACGGCTGCTCCATCGGCTCCTGCACGACCTCGGCACCGCGGGCCCGCAGCCGATCGAAGACGCCGTCGAGGTCCCCGGCGGCCAGAACGATCATGGCATAGGTGCCCTTGGCCATCATCTCGGCGATGGTGCGGCGCTCCTCGTCGGTGACGCCGGGGTCGGCGGCCGGCGGATGCAGGACGATCGACGTGCCGGGCTGGCCGGGAGGGCCGACCGTGATCCAGCGCATCCCGCCGTATCCGACGTCGCCCCGGACCTCGAAGCCGAGAGCGTCCCGGTAGAAGGCCAGGGCCGCGTCCGGGTCGTCGTGCGGGAGGAAGGCCGAGTGGATGGTCACGTCCATGGCGGTCACGCTAGCTGCGGCTCGGCGAGCCGCGCTTCTCGAATTCTGACCGGCCTGGTCACCTTTTTCGTCACGCATGAGGGCATCCCGGCCGTCGCGCCCCCGGCCTGCCGCCGATAGGTGCTGGGCGGCACACCGACGAGCTCGGTGAAGCGGGTGCTGAAGGTGCCCAGCGACGAGCAGCCGACCGCGAAGCAGACCTCGGTGACGCTCAGGTCGCCGCGGCGCAGCAGCGCCATCGCGCGCTCGATCCGCCGCGTCATCAGATACCCGTACGGCGACTCTCCGTAGGCGAGCCGGAACTGCCGGCTGAGGTGCCCGGCGGACATGTTGACGCCGCGGGCGAGTGCCTCGACGTTCAGCGGCCGGTCGTACTCCCGGTCGATCCGGTCACGGACGCGGCGCAGCAGCGCGAGATCGCGCAGGTGCTGCTCTGAGGCGGGTCTGCTGCTCACCCGAGCAGCGTACGTCGTGCCACCGACAACCCGGTGTGCCGACGGCCCACACCTGCCGCCTGGCCTGCGGCGCCGCCGATGCCACCGGGAAGTCCCGGATTCACGCCGGCCGGGCGAGTTTGGCGGCCACGGCGTCGAGGACCCAGTCCAGGCCGGTCGCGAACGACACCTCGGCGTCCACCTCCGTGCCGTCGTGCACGAATCTGGCCAGCGCCGGGAAGCGGCCCGTGGCCAGCATCCGCATCACATGCGGGCCGGAGGCGCGCTGCCAGTCGCGGTCGGACAGTCCAGTGGCGCGCTCGGCCCGCAGGTTCGCGATCTCGCGCCGGATCGCGCCGGTGAAGTAGGCGCTGACGGTCTCCACGGCGCGCGTGACGGTCTCCACGTCGGCGACGCCGTCGAAGGAGGCCAGCGTGGCCTCGGTCACGGCGAGGGCGTTCGGGCCCAGGGCCGGACGGCCGCCGAGCAGGTCGGCCAGCCATTCGTGACGGAGCGCGGCCCGCCTGGTGCGGTGGGCGAGGGTGTGCAGCGCCTTCCGCCAGTCGCCGGGCTGTTCCCCGGGGAGAATCTCGGCGTAGACCTCGTCCACCATGAGGTCGAACAGCTCCTCCTTGGTGGAGATGTACCCGTACAGCCGCATCGGGCCGACGTCCAGCCGGGCGGCGACCTTGCGCAGGGACACCGCCTCCAGCCCGCCCTCGTCGGCCAGCGCGATGGCGGCTGCGACCAACTGCTTCCGGTCGAGCGGCGTGGGGCGAGTCTGCGGCTCCGGCCGGTCCCACACAGTCATGGATACATCGTACTGTTGCAATACGCCGTCTCGACAAAATACGGTGTATCGACATGAGACATCGTATCGCCGTGGTCGGAGGCGGCCCCGCCGGCCTCACCTTCGCCCGGGTCCTGCACCGCCACGGTCACCGCGTCACCGTCCTCGAACGCGATCCCGCCCCCGGCGCCCGTCCCCCGGGCGGCTCGCTGGACCTGCACGAAAGGCTGGGCCAGCTCGCGCTGGACAAGGCGGGGCTGCTGGCGGAGTTCGAGGCCCTGTCCCGTCCCGAGGGGCAGGCCATGCGCATTCTGGATACGGACGGGACCGTCCTCCGCGACTGGCCGGCCCGTCCGGGTGACCGGGCCAATCCCGAGATCGACCGCGGGCAGCTCCGTGACCTGCTGCTCGGCCCCCTGGACGTGCAGTGGGGGCGGGGGGTGGCGGAGGTGGTGCCGGGGACCCGGGATGGCGTGCTGGTCCGTTTCGCGGACGGACGGCAGGAGACGTTCGACCTCGTGGCCGGCGCGGACGGCGCCTGGTCCCGGGTGCGCCCCGCGGTCTCGTCCGCGACGCCGCACTACACCGGCGTCACCTTGGTCGAGACCTCCCTGGACGACGTCGACACCCGCCACCCCGGCCTCGCCCGGCTGGTCGGCGACGGCGCCATGGCCGTGTACGGCGTGAACCGCAACCTCGTCGCCCAGCGCAACAGCGGCGGCCACGTCAAGGTGTACGCGTATTTCCGCGCCCCGCTGGACCGGCAGACGGACCTGGACGCGGGCCTGGACGCGGGCCTGGACGCGGGCCTGGACATGGCCGACGCCGAGGCCGTGCGATCAGGTCTGCTGGCTCTGTTCGACGGCTGGGCCGCTCCCGTCCTCGACCTCCTCCGCCACGGCGCCGCCTTCGTCCGCCGCCCCCTCTACGTCCTGCCCGTGCCGCACACCTGGACCCACGTCCCCGGGGTGACGCTGATGGGCGACGCCGCCCACCTGATGCCCCCATTGGGGGCGGGCGCCAACCTCGCGATGCTGGATGGCGCCGAACTCGCCGAGGCCGTCGCCGCCGCCTCCGGCGCCGGTGATCTGGACGAGGCCGTCCGCGCCTTCGAGGAACGGATGTGGGCACGGGCCGGCAGATGGGCGGAGATCACGACGGCCGGTCTGGAACGCCTCGTGAGCCCGGACCCCGCCGAAGCCGTCACCCTCTTCGACGAGGTACAGCCCTCCTGACGGTCGAGCGCGAGAGCACGGACGCCGCCGGCTCGAGGCTGCGCGAGCTCGCCCCCGAGGCCGTACGCGGACCTCGCCCGGCGGGTGCCGGATCGTCCGCCGTTCAGTCCCCGTCCTGCGGTAACCGTCCGGGAAGGCCCGAACGCCCGCCGTCACCATGTTCCGACCCCGAACCCACCCCCCGCGGCCCAAGCCGTCCTCATGCGACTTCGCACCCGCCCCAGATCCTGACGGAAGAGGATCTTCGCGGCCCTGGCGACGCCGCCGCGGTTGCGGGAACCTCCGCTCGCGCAGCCGCTCAGGTTTCTGGCTTCGCGGGCGTGGCCGGAGTGACGGGGTGACCGGCGCACCAGACGGCGCGGATCTCGCGGGTGGCCGTGATGTCCCGGGTCGGGTCGCCGTCGACCAGCAACAGGTCGGCCCGCATGCCCGGCCGGACGGCGCCCCGGTCGGCCAGGCCGAAGGCGCGGGCGGGCAGCACGGTCGCCGAGCGCAGGATCTCCACCGGCGTCATTCCGGCCCGCGCCATCAGCTCGAATTCGTGATGCAGGCTCTCGCCGTGGGGCACGGGCACCGGCGCGGACGACTCGGCGTTCGCGTCCGTCCCGGCGAGGATCTCGACACCGGCCCGGTGCAGACGGCCGACGTCGCCCAGCACCTCCCCCAGGTGGTCGGCCCGCCCAGGCGGCGGGCCGGATGTCATGAAGGCGGTGAGCAACGCCTCCATCATGGTGATCGTCGGGATGGACCTCTGGCCGGCGCTCCTCATCGCGGCCACGTCGTGCGCCCGGACCCCGCCGGCGATCGGCGTGTGCGTGACGAACTCCGCTCCCGACTCCACGGCCATCGTGTAGGCGCCCGAAGTGGCGGCGTGCACGATCGTCTTGAGCCCGTACTCGCGTGCCGCCTCCACCAGCGCGCGCAGCGCGTCCGCGGGCGGCCCGCCCTCGCCGGGGGCCTCGGCGACGCCCTTGATGTAGTCGGCACCCTCCGCCGCCCGCGCCTCGACGTGCCGCCGGGCATCGGCCGCCGTCAGGATGACGGCTTCCGGCGGCATTCCCGGCATGCGGGCGTGGTGGCCGCCCGGCCCGATCGCGGGCAGCCCGGCGGTGCGGAAGTCGGCCGCTCCCTCGGTCTCGCGCAGCGAGGCCACCCGCTCGGCCGGCCAGCAGGCCATGTCGAGTCCGGTCGTCACTCCCCAGGCGGCCAGGGCGGCCAGGTTCCCGGGGCCGTGCAGGTGGACATGCGCGTCGATCAGCCCGGGCAGCAGCGCCGCCCCCGCCGCGTCGATCTCCTCCGCCCCTGCGGGATCGTCGCCGATCAGCGCACCGTCGATGACGACGGTACGGGGCTCGCCGAGCCGCTCGCCGTCGAAGACCCGCACATTGCGTAAGGCCGTTCTGCCGTCAGTGGACACGGGCCACCCGCCGCACATAAGAGACAACTTTGTTCACTAACGGAGGCTAGCACGACGATGTGCGTGATATATCCGTCCTCATGAGTCCCACCCGCCGCCGCGGAGACGCCCTCACCACCGCGATCTTCCAGGCCGTCCTCAACGAACTGGCCGGGAGCAGCTTCGAGGAGCTGACGTTCGAGAAGATCGCTTCCGCGGCCGGGACCGGGAAAGCGGCCTTGTACCGGCGCTGGTCCACCCCGGCCGAACTCGTCCTCGCCGCGCTGAGCGACCCAGCGACCGGCTTCGGCGACCCGCCGGCGCCGCCCGGCACGGGCTCACTGCGCGATGACCTGATCGCCCTGCTCGAGCACTTCGTACGGGCGCTCGACGAGCCGCGCGGCCGCGCGCTGCTCCCGCTCATCGCCCACCGCCACCGCCATCCCGAGCTGTTCGAGCAGGTCCACCGGCTGGTGGTCCGCCCGCACCAGGAAGTGCTGCTGGCCGTCCTGCGCCAGGCGGTCGAACGCGGCGAAGCCCCACCCGGCAGTCTCACCCCGCGCGTTGTCTCCGTCGGGCCGCGCCTGATCCTCTTCCAGGCATGGGAGGGCGGTCTCGTGGACTCCCGCGAGATCGCCTCCATCGTCGACGAGGTGCTCATTCCACTGACCAGGCCATGACCCCCTGGCCGGCGTCCCGCAGGGCGGCAGTCCGCGACAAAAGGCGCACGTTGTGAGTGCCCGCGCCCGGCCCGGCCCTCGGCGGCCTCGTCCTGCACCTCGGCTCCTGGCCGTGGCTGTTCCTGCCCGACCTCCCCCTCGGCCTCGCCGCGGCGGCCCGGCTCACCGCGGCGCAGCGCCCTGATCGGCGGGCGGAGGGACGCCGACCGCCTCGGCGGCGGCGCTCGCGTACAGGATCTCGCGCATCCCGGGAAGGCCCTCGCGGTCGGCCCGCCACACCAGGCGCAGGCGCAGAGCCGGCACGTCGAACGCGAGCCGGGCGAGGGCGCCGGCGGCGACCCGATCGGCGACCGCGAACCACGGCAGCAGGGTGATCCCGAGGCCACGCTCGGCCCACGCCCGCATGACCGGCACACCGCCGGCCCGCACCCGCTCCACCCGGTCGCCCAACAGCCGCTCCCCCGCCAGCCACAGGGAGCAGGCGGGCACGTTCACCAGCAACCGCTGGGCGTACAGGTCCTCCCCGCGCAGCCGGGAGGCGGCGGCCAGCGGGTGCTCCGGCGCGGCGACCAGCGCGAGCGGCACGGGATCGATGTCGAGGAAGGCCAGCGGCGCGCCCGGCGCGGCGAAGCCGAGCCCGCCCAGGTCGTCTCCCATGTCGAGAAGCAGCGCCGCGTCGAGGTCCGCGGTGGCGACCGCCTCCAGGAGGCGGTCGCGGACGCCGTCCGACCGCACCTCCACGACGAGGTCGGGGCGGCGCTCGGCCAGCCGGGCGAGAACCGCGGGCACGTGCACGGCCGCGATCGTCTCCAGGGCGCCCAGCCGCAGCACCGGGCGGGCCCCGGCGACGTCGCGCCGGGCCTGGTCGGCCTGGTCGAGCAGGCGGCGCGCCCAGCCGCGCAGGCGCTCACCCGCCGCGGTCGGGCGCATCCCCCGGGGACCCCGCTCGAACAGCACGACGCCGAGGTCCCGTTCCAGGCTCCTGATCTGCTCCGACACCGACGACGGCGCGAGATCCAGGGCGACGGCCGCGTCGGTGACCGTCCGATGGGTCACGACCGCCTCGAAGGTGCGCAACTGCCGCAGTTCCACGCCTGAGCGAACCGGCCAGGAGCATTCGGTTATTCCGAACGCGGCCTGCGGCCGGGCCGGTGGAGCCGCACGGCGGCCGGCCCCACAGTGAGGCCCGGGTTGTTAACTTTCCTGGAGATCCTCATGACGATCACTGCCTCTCCCCCGGCGGCGCCCGCCCGGGCCCGCGCGCTGACCGGGATCGCACTCGGCTATTTCATGGTGCTGCTCGACACCACCGTGCTGTCGGTCGCCGAACCCGGCCTCGCCCGTTCCTTCGGCGGCGCGGGTGTCGCGGGGCTGCAGTGGGCCGTGACCGGCTACATCCTCGTGTTCGGCGCGTCCCTGCTGACCGCCGGGTCGGTGGCCGACCGGTACGGCGCGCACCGCGTCTTCCGGGCGGCGGTCGCCGCCTTCGGCCTGGGCAGCCTGCTGAGCGCCTTCGCGCCGTCACTGTGGGTGCTCGTCGGGCTGCGGGCGCTGCTCGGCCTTGCCGCCGCGGGCTGCGTCCCGGCATCGATGGCCATGATCGCCCGGTTGTACCCGGTGCCCACCGAGCGGGCCAGGGCGGTGGCCGTCTGGGCGGCGACCAGCGGCGCCGCGCTGGTCGCCGGTCCGGTGGCCGGCGGGGCCCTCACCGACCTGGCGGGCTGGCGGGCGATCTTCCTGATCAATGTGCCGCTCGCCGCCGTCACGCTCACGCTCACACTCACGCCCGCCGTAGGCTGCCCGCGCGGCGACCGGCGTATCGACTGGGCCGGCCAGATCCTGGCCTGCGCCGCGGTGGCGCTGCTGACCGACACGCTGATCGCGCTCGGCGCCCGCTCTCTCGTCCACGCCGCCTGGTCGGCGGGCGCGACGGCGCTCGCGGTGTGCGCCTTCGCCGTACGGGAGCGGCGCGGCCGGGCGCCGGTCCTGGATCCCGCCGTGCTGAGCGTCCCCGGCATCCCGGCCGCGCTGCTGGCGGGCGCGGCGGTCAACTTCGCGATGAGCGGCGTGCTGTTCGTGCTGCCGCTGCTCTTCCAGCAGGCGCTCGGTCTGACGCCGGGAGGCATCGGGGCCGCGCTCCTGCCCATGACACTGCCCTTCGCCGTCAATCCGCTGCTGACCGGCAGGATCGTCGCCAGGTCCGGACCACGGCCGCCGGTGCTGGCGGGGCTCGGCCTGCTCACGGCCGGCGGGGCCGCGTTCGGCGCGGCCGTCTGGGCCGGGGCCTCCTATCCGTTCCTGCTGGCCGGGCTGGTCGCCACCGGCTTCGGTGTGTCGTTCGCACTGCCCGCCCTGGCCACCCTGGTGGTGACCGTGGCCCCCGAAGGCGCCGCCGGTGCGGCCGGCGGGCTGCTGAACGCGGCCCGGCAGTGCGGCGCGACGATCGGCGTCGCCGTGACCGGCGCGTTCATGACCCTCGGCCTGCCCGGGGGGCACGGGGGCGCGGCGTACGCGCTGATCGTGCCCGCCGTGGTCTGCGCCGTCGCGGCCGCCGCCGTCGCCCGGACGGCAGGGACGGCAGGGACGGCAGGGACGGCACGGATGGCACGGATGGCACGGATGGCACGGACGGCACGGCCTGGCCGGACGCCGGTCGGCGGAGGCGATGGACGGTCCTCGTGATGGCTGCGGGCCCGTTCATCTGCTTTCCCGTCACCGCTGCGGCGCCCTCGCCCGTTGACGCGCGTCCTCACGGGCATGGGAGAGTGCACGGCCGCGTGGCGTGGGCGGCCGGGAGTCATGCCGACTGCGGGGGCTGGAAGACTGGTGCGGGTAGGCACCGTGGGCACGAGGTCAGAAATCGACTACGGGGCGGTGTTCCGGGCCGGTCAGGCCCCGGCCGCGGTGCTGACCCCCGATTTCGTCATGGTCGACGTGAACGACGTCTTCCTGAAGGTGAGCGGGCGCGGCCGCGAGGAGTTCCTGAACCGCAACGTCTTCGACGCCTTCCCGCCCAATCCCGCGGAGTCGGAGGACTCCGAGCAGCAGGGAGCGCAGATGCTGCGCACCTCCCTGGAACAGGTGCTGACCACCCGCCGGCGCGACTTCATCCCGCTGCAGAGGTACGACATCGAGGTGGCGGACCGGCCCGGAGTGTTCGAGGAGCGCTACTGGAGCACGGTCCTCACTCCCATTCCCGGCCCGCACGGCGAGGTCCGGTGGATCGTCCTCACCACCGAGGAGGTCACCGACTTCGTCCTCGCGTTGCGGCGCTCCGGCGTCGGCGGCGAGCAGGAGCAGAGGACGGACTCCCTGGCCCTGCAGTTGCAGACCCTCAACGACCAGCTCAGGCGGGCGCACCGGGAGCAGCGCGAGACGACCTCGGCGCTGCGGGAGGCCATCGAGCGGCAGCGGCGGCTCGTCTACGACGCCTCCCACGACCTGCGCAACCCCCTCACGGGCCTGCTGACGGAGCTGGAGGTCGCGCTGTCCGAGCCCGGCTGCGACCTGCAGCGGATGTTGCGCAAACTGCTGCGCGACGCGGAACGGCTCAACGACATCGTGGCGGACCTGCTCGACCTGGCCCGGCTGGACACCGAGACCCATGAGAACGACCGCCTGATCGACCTCGCCGAGTTCGTCACGGAAGAACTCGACCGCCGTACCCCGGGCGTCGCCGTCCTCACCCGCCTCGACCCGCACGTGCGCGTGCGCGCGTCGGCGATCCGCCTGGCCCGCCTGCTGGGCAACCTGATGACCAACGCCGAGCGGCACACGAACACCACGATCGAGGTCGTCGTGGCCGCCGACCCGCCCGACGCCGTCCTGGAGGTCCTCGACGACGGCCCCGGCATCCCGCCGGAGGACCGCGAACGCGTCTTCGAGCGCCGTTATCGGCGGGAGGAGGCCCGGCTGCGGGATCCGGGCGGGTCCGGGCTGGGCCTGTCCATCGCCCGGGAGATCGCCCAGGAGCACGGCGGCCGGCTGTACGCCGCCGAACGCCGTGACGGGGCCCGTCTCGTCCTGCGCCTGCCCCTCGCCGCCAAGTGACGCCCCCGGGAGAAGGCACGCGCGATCGGCTACGTCGCGTGATGGTGGCCGGGCGCTTCGGCCGTACTGCGTCCGGGGGCGTTCCCGTCTCCGCCGGCCGCTCGTGCGGCGAGGGACTCGAGTTCGGCGACGGCCCGGTCGGTGGCCGTCTCGGCGGCGATCGCGGCCGCCAGTCGTCGGGCCTCCCGCCGGAAGGAGGGCTCGCGGAGGACACGGCCGACCGCCCGGGCGATCGTGCGGGGCGAGGTGTTCCTGCTCAGGGTGATCCCGGCGCCGGCGAGTTCGACATGCCGCGCCACCTCGCGCTGGTCCCGTCCGAGCGGCAGGCAGACCAGGGGGACCCCGGCGGCCAGGGACTTGACGGCCGTCCCGTGACCGGCGTGCGTGACCGTCACCGCGGCGTGGCGCAGCGCGATGGTGTGCGGCGCGGCCGCGGTGACCAGGACGGTGCCGGGCGCCCGGACCGTCGCCGGGTCCACGGCCGGGCCGGTGGTCAGCAGCCCGCGCACCGGAAGCGTGCCGAGGGCCTCGGCGATGCGCTCGAGTTGCGTGCGCTGGTTCATGAACGACGAGCTCAGGCTGGCCAGGACCAGCGGCGCGTCACCGTCCGGCAGCTCGCACTCGCCGGCCCAGGCCGGGTCGTCGAGCCGTGGGCCGACGTGCCGCAGGCGGTCGGGGAACCGCCTGCCGGGGTGGTCGAGCGCGCGCGGGGACAGCACGAGCACGAGGTCGGCGCGGTCGAACGCGTCGATCACCGAGTCCACCGGCGGCAGGCCGTGCGCGGTGCGGGCGGCGTTCAACGCGGGCAGTCCCTTCCTCCACGGTTTGAGGACCAGCCGTGTCAGCACCCGATCGCGCAGGCGCCCCAGCGCGCCCGGAGCGGGAGCGAGGCCCGGACCGGGCGGGGGCGCCCCCGGAGTGGGAAGCGGGTAAAGGGTCGTCACCAGCGAGGCCACGGGGATTCCGGCGGTCTCGCCGCCGATGAGCGCGCCGAGCAGCATGTGCTCGGTGACCAGCACGTCGGCCGGGCGGGCGCGCAACTCGGCCAGCGTGTCCCGCGCGTAATCGGCCGCGGGACCGCAGACGATGCGATCTCTCAGCCGCGCGAACGCGCCGAGCGGCGTGCGGGCCTCGAAGTCCCTGATGACGTCCTTGGCCGGGTCGGTGACGTCGCCCTGGGGCGCCGTGGTCCAGGCGATCGGTTCCAGGCCGGCGGCGAGGATCTCCTCGTGCAGTGACCTGTCGGCCAGCACCCGGACGCCGTGACCGCGTTCGCGCAGCGCGCGGGCGACCGACAGGACGGGCGGCACGGCTCCGCCGCCGGCCCAGGTGGCGAACAGGAAGTTCTTACGCATCATGGCTTTTCCGGGGGTCTATCGAGGTCAACAGGTCGCGCATGGCTCGTTCGGCGTCCTCACGGGACAGGCCGAGGTCGCGCCGCCACAGCTTCCACAGGTAGAGGTCGGTGGCGGCGTAGTGCAGGTTCAGCGCGTGCTCGCGGGCGGGGCCGGGAGGCGGGAGGCGGTCGGCGAAGACCCGTTCCAGCCACTCCCGATGCTGGACGCGGGCGTGCGCGGCCGCCCGGGCGGCCGCCGGGACACGGTCGATCTGCGCGGTCCAGAGCACGTTGGCGTCGCCGTGCTGCTCGTAGTCCTCGAAGAGCACGGCCACGATCGCCGCCACGTCGCCGGTCGGCGCCTGCCGGGTGACCGCGGTCTGCGAGGCCACCAGGTCGGCGACGGCGTCGGCCAGCCCGTCCTTGCCGCCGAAGTGGTTGACGATCGTCTGCACCGACACACCCGCCTCGTCGGCGATGTGCTGCAGCGTGACGTCGTCGTACCAGCGTCGCATCCACAGCGCGGCCGCCGCCCGCATCACGCGCGTACGCGTGACCTCCACGGCCGCGGCCCGGGCGCCCATGCGATACGGACGCCTGGTCTCACTTTCCATGGAGTCATGTCTATATTCAATTGATTATTGAGTCAATCGAAAAATGCTCGTCGAAAAAGTCCGGGAGAGGGTGTCGGATCGGGGTGGTGGTGTTCGTAGCAGGGGTGAGGCCGCCCACAAGGGGCGGCGCCCAGGCGAAGGAACGCGATCATGAAGCTGACGACCATGACCCAGATCTCCGTCGATGGTGTGATGCAGGGAAACGGCGCCGCGTCGGATGACCGCAGGAACGGATTCGAGCGCGGCGGATGGGCCCTGGGGAAGGGCGACGACGAGACGAGGATGTTCATCACGAGGACCTACCAGCGCGCGGAGGCGTTCCTGTTCGGCCGGCGCACCTACGAGCTGTTCGCGCGCTCCTGGGGATCGATCGACCAGATGCGCGCACATCCCATCGGGGTGGCCTTGAACGAGGCCCCCAAGTACGTCGCCTCGACCACGCTCACCGCGCCGCGCTGGGAGGACACGACCGTTCTCGACGGCGGCGACCTCGCGGCGGCGATCAGTGAGCTGAAGGCCAGGCCCGGGGGTGAGCTGCAGGTGCACGGCAGCGGCGCGCTGATCCGGTGGCTGCTGGAGAAGGATCTGGTCGACGAGATGACTCTGATCGTGATCCCCGTGATCCTCGGTCAGGGCGCGAGACTGTTCCCGGAGGCCGGCCCGGACCTCGCGCTCGACCTGATCGAGTCGCGGGTCGACTCGAAGGGCGTGACGATCCAGGCCTACCGGCCGGCCGGGCGCCCGCAGTATGCAACGGCTTGATCCCCCCGACCACCGAACCACGCTGTCTCGACACCATAGGAGGATCTTCAGATGCGGTACCTGGTTTCTGTGATCGACGACAAGAGCAATCCCGGCAGCACGGACAGGCAGCCTGCCATCAGCGCGTTCAACGAACGACTGATCGCGGAGGGCCACTGGGTTTTCGCGGGCGGACTCGCGGACACCGGCACGGCCACCGTCGTCGACAACCGGGGCGGGGAGGCGGTGTTCAGCGACGGGCCCTTCGTGGAGTCGAAGGAGTACCTCGCCGGCGTCTGGGTGTGGGAGGCCCCCGATCTGGATGTGGCACTCAAGCTCGCCGCCGAGGCGTCGAAGATCTGCGATCGGAAGATCGAGGTGCGGCCGTTCCTGTGAACGACGTCGACGTCCGCGAGGCGATCACCCGGGTCCATCACGAGGAGTGGGCCCGGGTGGTCGCCGGCCTGACCAGGCGCTTCGGTGACCTCGACGTCGCCGAGGAGGCGGCCGCCGAGGCGTTCGCGACCGCCGTCGAGCGGTGGCCGGCCGACGGCGTGCCGCCCAACCCCGGGGCCTGGCTGACCACCACCGCCGGCCGCAAGGCCATCGACCGGATCCGGCGCGAGAACAGACGCGACGACAAGCACAAGGAGGCTCAGATGGTCTACGCCGACGACCCGCCCGAGCCTGTCGGCGCCATCGACGACGACCGGCTCCGGCTGATCTTCACGTGCTGTCACCCGGCGCTGGCGATGCAGACCCGCGTGGCGCTGACGCTGCGCATGGTCGGCGGTCTGACCGTGCCCGAGATCGCCCGCGCCTTCCTGACCGCCGAGAGTGCCATGGGGCAGCGGATCACCCGTGCCAAGGCCAAGATCAAAGCGGCGCGCATCCCCTATCGCGTCCCGGCCGCCGAGGATCTCCCGGCACGCGTCACCGGCGTCCTCGCCGTCCTGTACCTCGTCTTCAACGAGGGCTACCTGGCCACCGGCCCCGGCACCGATCCCGTACGGCACGAGCTGACCGCCGAGGCGATCCGGCTCACCCGCCTGATCCGCGCTCTCCTGCCGGACGACGGAGAAGTGGCCGGGCTGCTGGCGCTGATGCTGCTCACCGAGGCCCGCCGCACCGCCCGGGTCTCGGCGAACGGCGAACTGGTCGCCCTCGACGAGCAGGACCGTGGGGCCTGGGACGCGACGCTGATCGCCGAGGGTCACCGGCTGGTGCGAGAGCGCCTCGCCGCTGCCGCCGCGGGGGTGGCTCCGGGCCGCTACCAGATCCTCGCGGCGATCAACGCCGTGCACACCTCCGCCCGCGACGTACGCGACACCGACTGGTCGCAGATCCTCGCCCTCTACGACCAGCTCGTCCGCCTCGACCCCTCGCCGATCATCGCCCTCAACCGGGCCATCGCCGTGGCCGAGCTCGACGGGCCGGAGGTGGCACTGGCCATCGTCGACCGCCTCGATGAGGTCTTGGCCGGCTACCACGCCTACCACGCCACCCGCGCCGACCTGCTGCGCCGGCTGGGCCGAAGTCGGCAGTCACGCGCGGCCTACGACCGGGCCATCGAGCTGGCCGGCAACACCGGCGAGACCGCCTACCTCACCCGCCG
Source organism: Microbispora sp. ZYX-F-249 (assembly GCF_039649665.1). NCBI lineage: Bacteria > Bacillati > Actinomycetota > Actinomycetes > Streptosporangiales > Streptosporangiaceae > Microbispora > Microbispora maris. Next base: position 199,568 of record NZ_JBDJAW010000012.1, read on the forward strand.
CCGCGACCAGCTGCGGTAGCGCCCGCGCCTGAAGGGCGCGCTCGATACCGTACGAGATCAGCCGTTGGCGGCGCCCCAGGTGAGAGAGATGCCGGTGGCGGCGCGTTCGGTGCGGATCTCCATCATGCTGCCGAGGATGGTGGCGTGGTCGGACACCACGGGCGTGGCGTCGAGCGTGTAGGTGATCCGGCTGCTGACGAGCACCGGGCTGCCCGGCGGCTCGTGGAGATGGCGGGCGGCGGCGGGGTCGAGCAGACCGGGCCGGACCACCTCGGACGCCCGGGCGACCGTCACCCCCGCGTCGGCGAGGGCCGTGTAGAGGGAGACGGCGGTGAAGTCGCGGTCGCGGATCCGGTCGGCCACCGGCCGGCGGATCCAGGACACCTGGTGCACGGCGGGACGTCCCGCGAACTCGCGGACCCGCTCCAGCCGCAGGGCGGTGTCGCCGGGACGCAGCCGCAACTCCGCGACGATCCGGGCGGGGGCCCGGCGCACCGCCCGCCCGGCCACCGCGGTGCGCACCTCGTGGCCCTGTTTACGCAGGTCGTCGACCAGGCTGCGGAGCGAGTCGAGCTGGTACGCCAGATGGGGCGGGGCGACGAACGTGCCCTTGCCGGGCTGCTGCACGATCAACCTCTCGTCGCTGAGCTGCCGCAACGCCTGGCGCAGCGTCATGAGGGTCACCCCGTAGGAGGCGCTCAGCTCGCGTTGCGGCGGCAGCGCCTCCCCCGGGGCGTAGTGTCCCGACCGGATCTTCGCTGCGAGGTCGGCGGCGATGGCGCGGTATCTCGCCTCGTGCCCGGCGTCGGGGGTCCCGTCGGAGGTCATCGTGGTCGGTCACACTCCTGGTCGAGGGCCTGCCGCAGGGGTGCGAGGAAGGCCCGCAGATCGTCCGGCCCGGCCCCGTCGAGCACCCGCCGCATGACCGCGGCGCCCACCACGACGCCGTCGGCGTGCCGGCGGGCTTCGCGTGCCTGGTCCGGGGTGGAAATGCCGAATCCTAGCAAGACCGGCCGGTCCGAGACGCGCCTGATCCGCTCGGTGAGCTCCGCCGCCGAGGCGGCGAGGGCGGCCCGCTCACCGGTGGTGCCCATCACCGACACCGCGTAGACGAAGCCGCGACTGCGGCCCGCGATCTCCGCCAGCCTCGGCTGCGGCGTCGCCGGCGACGCCAGCAGGACCAGCTCGATCCCCGAGGCGGCGGCCACGTCCGTCAGCTCGTCCGCCTCGTGCACCGGCAGGTCGGGCACGATCAGGCCGGCGACGCCGGCCCCGCGCAACGCGGCGCAGAACGCCTCGGGGCCGTCGTGCAGTACGAGGTTGTAGTAGGTGCTGGCGACGAGCGGCACGCCCAGGTCCGGCACGCCGGACAGGTCGGCGAGGATCCGGCGGGTGCTCGCCCCCCGGGCCAGCGCCGTGTCGCTCGCCCGCTGGATGGTGACGCCGTCCAGCGTGGGGTCGGAGAAGGGCAGGCCGACCTCGATCGCGTCCGCCCCCGCGGCGGCGAACGCCCGCAGGTAATCCGTCCAGCCGGGCGTGATCCCCCCTGTGACGTACGGCATGAGCAGGCCACGGCCGGCGTCCCGGCGGGCCCGCAGGTGGCGTTCGACCGCGCCCGCGGCCAGGGTGAGGTCGGTCACAGCAGCTCCTTCAGGGTCGAGACGTCCTTGTCGCCGCGGCCCGACAGCGTCATCAGCACCGTCGATCCCGCGGGCAGCTCGCCGTCGCCCGCCGCGCGGATCACCCAGGCCAGGGCGTGCGCCGACTCGAGCGCCGGGACGATGCCTTCGGTGCGCGCCAGCCGCACCGCCGCGGCGGCCGCCTCCTCGTCGCTCACCGTGACGTAGCGGGCCCGGCCCAGGTCACGCAGGTGAGCGTGCTCCGGGCCGACCCCCGGATAATCGAGCCCGGCGGCGATGGAGTGCGCCTGGGTGATCTGCCCGTCGTCGTCCTGCAGGAACAGCGAGCGGCAGCCGTGCATGACGCCGAGCCGGCCGCGGGACGCCCCGGCGCCGCCCTCCGCCTCGACCCCGACCAGGAGCGCCCGGGTGTCGGCGAACCCGGCGAACGTGCCGGCCGCGTTGGAGCCGCCGCCGACGCATGCGACCACGTAGTCCGGCACGCCGGTCCGCAGCTCGGCGGCGCACTGCGCGCGGGCCTCGTCGCCGATGATCCGCTGGAACTCCCTGACCATCCACGGGTACGGATCGGGCCCGACGACCGAGCCGATGCAGTAGTGGGAGTCGCCGGTCGCGCCCACCCAGTGCCGCATGGCCTCGCTGGTCGCGTCCTTGAGAGTACGACTGCCCGCGGTGACCGGGACCACCTCGGCGCCCAGCATGCGCATGCGGAAGACGTTCAGCGCCTGCCGCTCGATGTCGCGCTCGCCCATGAACACCGTGGCCTCCAGCCCGAGCAGCGCGGCGGCGGTCGCGGTGGCCACCCCGTGCTGGCCCGCCCCCGTCTCGGCGATCAGTCTCCGCCGGCCCATGCGGGTGGCCAGCAGGGCCTGGCCCAGCACGTTGTTGATCTTGTGGGACCCGGTGTGGGTGAGATCCTCGCGCTTGAGGCACAGCCGCACGCCCAGCGCCTCCGACAGCCGGTCGGCCGGTGTGAGCGGGGTAGGCCGCCCGGCGTGCACGGCGAGCAGCCGCGCGAGGGCGCCGCGGAACCCCGGATCCGCCCAGGCATCCCGGAACGCCTCGTCCACCTCGCGGCACGCCTCCACCAGGGACTCCGGGGCGTACCGTCCGCCGTACTCGCCGAATCGGCCCCGCGTCCGGGGTTCGCCCATCGTCCCGCCCGGCGGGGCCGGCTCACGCCACGGCGGCACGTTTCGCATGCCAGTCTCCCATCGTTCTATAACTCTTGAGAGAGTTCTATAACAGTGAGTGTGGCACGGGTATGTC